>CAZNFE010000022.1:0-15470 GCA_964571945.1 uncultured Pseudomonadales bacterium | reverse complement strand
GAATGCTGCAGCATACGCAAAATCGAACCACTGCGGAAATACCTGGCAGGCGTGGACGGGTGGGTAACCGGACAAAGAAGAGACCAGAGCCCTACACGAAGTGTAGTACCGCAGATGCAGGATGATCCGGCTTTTTCAACACCTGGAAGAATCATTAAAAAATACAATCCACTGGCAAACTGGAGTTCGACACAGGTCTGGCAATATATTCGTGAAAACGATGTACCTTACAACAAACTCCATGATAAGGGTTTCCGGAGCGTCGGCTGTGCACCCTGCACTCGTAGTACCGCACCATACCAGCATGAGCGAGAAGGTCGCTGGTGGTGGGAAGAAGCAACCATGCGAGAATGTGGCCTGCATGTACCAGAAGGCAAAAGCACAAAGTAACCACGCTATAGCAAAAAATAGAAATGTTTGAACCATACCTATTATGAATATCACATTTGTTAAGAAAATCCTGGCAGATGGCAGTCCTTGCCCAAAGTGCGCGGATGTAGAGAAAAAGTTACAGCAAAGCGGCCAGATCAATCACATAGACAAAATCGTCATCGCTGATGAGAGAGATCCTGATTCAGCCGGCATGCAACTCGCCAGGGAACTGCAGGTAACCCGGGCGCCCTTTTTTGTTGTGGAAAAGGATGACAGGGTCGATGTGTTTACAGTCTATTTCAAGTTCGTCAATCAGGTACTGGGTAGTAAAACGAGTACTTCTGACGATGCCGCCGAAATTCTGAATGACAATCCTGACCTGGATTATCTTTGATCCTGAGCATCTCAATATAAGCGGTAATCAGAATCATCTGGCTGACCAGAATCAACCAGGTTCTGATTGGTTTGATCAGCAATCCACGATACCGAAATCGGCGCATTTTGGTTAGAATAGCGTTGCTTTTCAAGCCTGTTGCTGTTCAGTCTGCACGCCCCGAAAAAAGCTGACCGAACGGCAAACTGCAGGCAACAACTAAGGTGTTCTAAACGAGATCTTTACGACTGTTACTGGAATCGTCATGCAATGAAAGCACTGGTAAAAAAACAGGCTTCTACCGGGTTGTGGCTGGAAGATGTGCCGCCACCGGAAATGGGCATCAATGACGTCATGATTCGCGTGCTGCGCACTGCCATTTGCGGTACCGATGTGCACATCTACAACTGGGATCAATGGGCACAAAAAACGATCCCGGTTCCCATGGTAACAGGACATGAATTTGTAGGGGAAATCGTCGATGTCGGCAGCAACGTAAACGATTTTTCCACCGGTCAGATAGTCTCCGGTGAAGGACATGTAGTATGCGGTCGCTGTCGGAATTGTATGGCGGGACGACGCCACTTGTGTGCTTACACCAGCGGGATCGGCGTGAACAGGCCCGGGGCATTTGCCGAATTTCTGGTGCTCCCGATGTCGAATGTCTGGGAACATAGATCCGGTATTGATCTGGATGTTGCCGCCCTGTTTGATCCCCTTGGTAATGCTGTTCACACTGCGTTGCAATTTGACCTGCTGGGCGAAGACATACTCATAACCGGTGCAGGTCCCATTGGTTCGATGGCTGCCGCGGTTTGCCGGCATGCTGGCGCACGCCACATTGTCATCACGGACCTGAATCCTGACCGATTGGCCCTGTCTCTGAAACTGGGGGCCACTCGAGTCGTCGACGTGACGAAAGAGAAGCTCTCTGATATCCAGGCAGAACTGGGAATGACCGAAGGATTTGATGTCGGCCTTGAGATGTCCGGAAACCCGGATGCCTTCAGGGATATGCTCAGCAACATGTGCCACGGCGGTAAAATCTCCATGCTGGGGTTGCCGGAAGGTGAATTAGCGATCGATTGGAACACCGTCATCTTTAATATGCTGACCATCAAAGGAATTTATGGTCGTGAGATGTATGAGACATGGTACAAGATGTCGGTAATGATTGAGAGCGGACTGGATATCACACCGATCATCACCCACAGATTCGCCTACCACGAGTTTCAGCAGGGATTTGATTTAATGTGTGCTGGAAAAGCCAGCAAAATTATTCTGAATTGGGATTGAAGCCTGATTTGCAGCAGAGCCGGAAATTCTCATGATAGCCGCTCAATAACAATCCTCCAGCAAAGCCGGGGTTTTCGCACTCAATGAATCGGCAAATCGATATGTGCAAATAGTTCATCCAACGCTGTTTTGGTATGCAATTTGAAAGCTTCATCCACTAATCTTTTCGTCAGGTGCGGTGCAAACAGTTCGATAAATTTGTACATGTAGCCACGCAGAAAGGTTCCCCTGCGACAGCCGATCATGGTGGTGCTCGATTCGAACAGATGGCTGGCATCGATTGCGATCAGATCCGAATCGTGGACTTTATCGTAAGCCATCCCGGCGACAATACCTAACCCCAGACCCAGACGAACATACGTTTTGATCACATCTGCATCCGTGGCGGTGAACACGACCTTGGGTTCCACACCGCTCCTCTGGAACGCTTCATCCAATTTTGAGCGCCCTGTAAATCCAAACACATAGGTAACGATCGGGTGCCTGGCAATCTCTTCAATGGTGGGCTTTGAGACCGATGCCAGCGGATGATCCCTGGTTACAAGAATGCTTCTGTTCCATTTGTAACATGGCATCATGACCAGATCGGAAAATAACTCCAGACCTTCTGTGGCAATCGCGAAATCCACTTCCCCATCGACGGCCATTTCCGAGATCTGAATGGGGGTACCTTGATGCATGTGCAATGAAACGTCGGGATAATTCTTGATAAAATCATTGATTACTTCAGGTAAGGCATATCTGGCCTGGGTGTGCGTGGTGGCGATGGAAAGTGATCCTTTCTTCTCGTCTGTAAATTCCTGGGCGACCTTCTTTATGCTGCTCACAATTCGCAGAATCTCGCCAGCCTTCGAAATGATTGACTCACCGGCTGGCGTGATGTGGGTAAGATGCTTGCCGCTTCTTGAAAAAACTTCTACCCCCAATTCATCTTCCAGCAATCGAATCTGTTTACTGATTCCAGGCTGGGAGGTATAGAGGCTTTGCGCCGTAGCGGAGACATTCAAATCATGGTGAGCAACTTCCCAGATATATCGAAGTTGTTTAAGCTTCATATGGGCCTCCAGACAGTTATTCTCTTACCACATATAAATATATATAAATATTACTATAAAGAATAAATGAGTTGCGCTACATTTACAATAACCACGACATACAGACAGCAATTTTATCCTCATTTAGCCGCTATTCGTGTACAACACAATCTTAGTCTATTGAGAGAATAATTGTGGACATTGTTCTAACAATATTGGCCGGTGCAACCGTCGGCCTTGCCATCGGTATCACCGGGGTGGGTGGCGGTTCACTCATGACACCAATTTTGTTGCTGTTTGGATTTCCTCTCAATATTGCTGTAGGCACCGATCTACTGTATGCCGCGCTCACAAAATCTGGTGGTGCCCTGCTCCATGCCAGACAAAATAGCGTTGACTGGCACATCGTCTATTTGCTCGCTGCAGGTAGTATTCCTGCTTCGCTCCTGACAGTCCTGGGACTCAATATGCTGTTCGACTCACCCGGTCAATATCAGCAACTGATTACCACGACGCTCGGTACCATGTTGATTGTCACTGCCCTCATTCTGGCTTTTCAGATGTCATTTGTACGCAATCGATTCGCCCGCACAACAAACGTCGAGGACGCACAAAAGCCCGGGCACCATCGCAGCCTGCTAACACTTTTACTGGGTGTTGGATTGGGAATTACAGTGACACTTTCTTCCGTGGGAGCCGCCGCAGTCGCTACAGCGGTTCTGTTGCTGATCTACCCTCGATTGAGTGCTTTGGAAGTGATTGGAACCAATATGGTGCATGCCGTACCTCTCACTCTGGTAGCCGGTTTGGGACATTTTTACCTGGGCAATGTGGACTTGTTCCTGCTATCTTGTCTATTGGTGGGGTCACTACCGGCAATCTATATTGGTACAAAAATCGCTACCTATATGCCTGACAGAATCCTGCATCCCACGCTGGCGATCGTCCTGTTTGTCATAGGAGTTCGCTACACATTCTTCTGATAACCTCAACCTACCGGACTTTAAGATGATCCATTTGTCAGGCTCATAGCTGCATATCTGGAATGCAGTTGCCTGGAACCATGCTTTCGAGCAACATAGTCCTTCGGAGATGTCTGATTCGATGATCAAACAGACGAAGGCTGACAGCACAACTATCAATTCTGACAGACAAAGCACAACCTCGCTGCCTTCGGGAATCTGGGTACTTGGCTTTGTGTCACTGCTGATGGATACCTCATCAGAGCTGATTCATAGCCTGTTGCCGATATTTATGACCACTTTACTCGGTGCCTCGATGATTAGTGTGGGTTTAATCGAAGGCCTGGCGGAAGCCTGCGCAGCGATCACCAAAGCGTTCTCCGGGGTGATCAGCGACTATCTGGGTAAACGCAAGTTCCTTGCGGTGCTGGGTTACGGACTCGCCGCACTGACAAAACCAGTTTTTCCCCTGGCTAATTCCATCGGCTGGGTATTCATGGGTCGATTTGTGGATAGAATGGGCAAGGGCATACGAGGTGCCCCAAGGGATGCTCTGGTTGCAGATATCACCCCCGTCAGATTGAGAGGTGCTGCCTATGGGTTACGTCAGGCGCTCGATTCCATAGGCGCCCTGCTAGGTCCTCTGCTTGCTGTGTTGTTCATGTTCTGGTTATCCAACAATATCAGAGGGGTACTCTGGGTTGCTGCGGTACCTGCTGGTCTTGCCGTTGTATTACTCGTCGTGGGCGTTCATGAGCCAGGGAGGAAACCATCTGAAGACAACAGCGCTGCAGCTTTACATTTCAGTGACGTAAAGCGGCTGAAGCTGTTCTACTGGCAGGTTGTACTACTGGGTGCTCTCTTCCAAATGGCCCGCTTTAGCGAAGCATTTCTGGTTCTGAGAGCGGCTGATGTGGGGCTCGCTATTGGTTTTGTTCCGATCGTGATGGTCGCCATGAACCTGGTGTATGCAGGCACGGCTTATCCGGCAGGAATTGCCGCTGACAAGTTCAATTCGCGCTACCTGCTCATGCTCGGTCTCGGCATACTCATTCTTTCCGATATCCTGCTTGCTGCAGCAGAATCTCCGATAGCTGTTTTTATTGGTGCCGGGTGCTGGGGATTGCATATGGGACTTACCCAAGGGCTGTTCGCCAAACTGGTGGCGGACACAGCGCCAGCCGACCTGCGTGGTACAGCCTTTGGTATCTACAATGTGATTAGTGGTGTTACCCTGCTATTTGCAAGTGTTATTGCAGGTATGCTCTGGAGTATCCTGGGTGCCCCGGCAACATTCGTCGGCGGCGCTTTTTTTGCTAGTTTTGCCCTTGCGGGATTGTTGTTTTATCGCAGCTCTGCATGAGTACGGAGTACCAATCAGCCTGCATCAGCAATGAGTAATTTTAGGATCCAGCATCGGGATTGGCTATGCCGTGAGGAACATGCCCGGTTGCCACGTGTTCACTGGCAGCTTCACAATGATCCGCCTGATCATCAAAGAAGACATCGGCTCCATATGCCTTCAGAAATTCCGATTTATTCATGCCCCCCAGGAAAAGGGATTCATCCAGTCGAATTTGCCAGGCTCTGAGAGTTTTGATCACCCGCTCGTGGGCAGGTGCTGATCTTGCCGTGACCAGTGCTGTTCGTATCGGGCTCTGATCAGAGGAGAATTCAGTTTGTAGCTGATGCAACGCGGCCAGGAATTCTTTGAAAGGTCCGCCCATCAATGGTGTTTCAGCAGCTTCCTGTTCGCTCCGGGTAAACGCGCTGAGTCCCTCAGTCTTGTATACACGCTCTGCTTCGTCCGAAAAGATCACCGCATCGCCATCGAAGGCAAAGTGCAATTTGTCCTGATGGGTTGATTTCACGTCTGTTCGCAATATAGTCGCCGCAGCCATACCTTTCTGCAGGGCTTCGCGTACATCTTGTGCATTGGTGGATAAAAACAGCTGGCAGCCAAACGGCGGCATGTATCGAAATGGTGGCATACCACCGGTAAATGCCGCGCGTGAAATAGCCAGGTTATGATGTTGAATCGAATTAAATACCCGCAAGCCGGTGTCAGCAGTATTGCGGGACAACAGGATCACCTCAACTCGCTCCGACTCGCCGATCAGCTCATTGATATGCAATAATTTTTCAACCAGTGAAAAAGCATCACCTGGCGACAGCGGATCGTTCTCCCTGGCGATCTGATATTCGGCATATGCCTTCAGGCCATCGGTACGATAAACCTTATCGCTGTCATCAAGGTCAAATAGAGCTCGTGACGATATCGCAATGACCAGTTTGTTCTTTACAGACATAATCGAAGGGAATTTGTCCTGATCGTGTGTGATTGCCGGATCCCTACATCATATTGCATATTTGCACGCCTTGCCTATTATTCTCTCAGGCAGCCTGGAAAAAGATATAATCGCTAGATGAATCCAAATTCAATCCGGCACACTGATCACCTCCACACATGAAAAAAAAGCAAATCGAAAAATCAGACAAAAAACCTTCCAGTAGTTCGGAAGTAGACCGGTTTCTCGCCAAAGTAGCGCGGACTCCTTCGGTTACCTCCGAGACCGGCCGGCTGGTCTTCGGGATGGATGCCACCGCAAGCAGAGAAGCTACCTGGGATCAGGCCAGCCACCTGCAGGCCGAAATGTTTGCGGATACTGCTGCGCTCGGTGGCCTCGAAATTCAACTTTGTTACTATCGTGGTTTCGGAGAGTTCTCGAAGAGTCGGTGGTTCAGAGAATCCGCTCCCCTACTCCGACAGATGACCGCTGTTTACTGCCTGGGTGGTCGAACCCAGCTCCATAAAATACTGGAGCATTGCATCGCCGAAGCCACTAGCCGAAGAATCCAGGCAGTAGTATTTGTGGGTGATGCCATGGAAGAAGACGTCGATGAACTCTGTCATCTCGCCGGTAATCTCGGTCTGTTGAACGTACCGGTATTCGTGTTTCAGGAAGGATCTGATGGATTAGCTGAGCAGGCATTCCGCCAGATTGCGCGCTTGACCCAGGGCGCGTACTGCCACTTTGACTCAGGCAGTCCGAGGCAACTGAAAGAACTACTCGGTGCGGTCGCCGTCTATGCAGCCGGAGGGCGGAAAGCGCTGGAGGATTTCAGCAAACGCTCCGGGTCTTCGGTACAATCAATCACGCAACAGATCAAGAAGGGTTAAGCAATTATTTTCTATCTGACCATGATTCTTGTTGTAACTGTGGTCGTTGCAGCAGTCATTTTGTTACTGTTGAAAAACACGAACCTGAGCATACGGCAGTTCATCGCTCTGTGTGTATTCAGCCTTTTCATACTTGTATTGATATACCTGGCGGTAACCGGCAGATTGAACTGGCTCGTGGCGGTGGGGGCGGCACTGCTGCCATTACTGCGACGTTTACCATTATTGTTGCGAACAATTCCCATTATTCGACAATTTTCCGGTTACGCGCGAAATGCCGGCTGGACTCAACGTGGCGGTCAATCGTCCAGGATCCAAACCAGATTTCTGGCGATGACGCTTGATCACGATTCGGGTGAGATGGATGGCGAGGTGCTGGAAGGCCCGTATCAGGGCAAGCTGTTGTCTTCGCTGAGTTTGAGTGACCTGATGGATTTGCATCAGGCTTGCCAGATTGACCATGATTCACTGCAGGTGCTTGAAGCCTGGCTGGACCGCTGCCATTCAGACTGGCAGGAACAAACGGCATCCGGGCGACAGCAATATTCGAATCCCGGTACCAGTGCCAACATGACCACACAGGAAGCATTGGAAATTCTAGGCCTCGATTCTGGCGCAACCAGAGAGAATATCATCGCAGCTCATCGCAGCCTGATGCAAAAGCTCCACCCTGATCACGGTGGATCCACCTACCTGGCGGCAAAGCTAAATGAGGCAAAAGATTGTCTGCTCGGGTGAACAAATAACAATCCTCCGGCCTTATCGGAGGTATTTTGTCTTGATGTAGTAAATCTGTACCCATTCAGATTATCATCCGCCTGCTGCTTTAATTGATCATGTGATAAAGAGGTTCAATCAATGGATATGTCGTTTAGTGCAGAAGATCTGGAATTTCGGGACGAGATAAAGGCGTTTGTCGATCTTCACTATCCGGCTTCTGTGAGGAAGAATCCCAGTGAAACGGATACCGGGAATTGGCATGAGGCAGTCTATAAAAAGGGGTGGGCAGCGGTAAACTGGCCAACTGAATACGGCGGTACCGGCTGGACAGCCACACAGAAATATTTTTGGGATCGAGAAACAGCCAATGCCGGTTGTCCTGCGGTCAGTCCATTCGGTATCAACATGCTGGCGCCTATCCTGATAGCCTACGGCACTACTGCGCAAAAACAGCAACATCTACCCAAAATACTGTCCGGCGAGCGCCGTTGGTGCCAGGGGTATTCTGAACCCGGTTCCGGGTCAGACCTGGCTTCCCTGAGTACAAAAGCGATCCGGGAAGGAGATAATTACCTGGTGAATGGTGCCAAGACCTGGACTTCTGATGCCCACAATGCAGACTGGATATTCTGCCTGGTCAGAACAGATTCGACGGGAGTCAAGCAACAAGGCATCACCTTTCTGCTGATTGATATGAATACACCCGGGATTTCCGTCAGCCCCATCCTCACCCTGGGAGGCAGGCATGTGGTAAATTCCGTGACATTTGAAGATGTGAAGGTTCCCGTGAGTAACCGAGTCGGTGAAGAGAATCAGGGCTGGACCTATGCCAAAGGACTGTTGACCCATGAACGGACCGGCCTGGCAGGCGTCGCAAGGTCACAGGCAGCACTCACCAGACTAAAAAGAATTTGTGCAGAACAGCTATCTGATGGCGCTTCCCTGATAGAGGACACAGCCTTCAAAGCGAAGCTCGCAGACATCGAAATTCAATTGATGGCGCTGGAAATGACCGAGTTGCGAACACTGGCAACTGTAGCCAACGGTAAAGCACCTGGCCCAGAGTCTTCGATTCTAAAGATAAAGGGTACCGAAATTCAGCAGCGACTCTCTGAGATCGCCATCGAAGCAACTGCTTACTATGCGTTGCCATTCCCGGAATCGGGTGAAGGGATGAACGAACCTGCAGTAGGACCGGACTATGCCCAGGAAACAAGCATGAATTACATGTCCCAGCGAGTTGCCACCATCTACGGTGGTTCATCGGAAGTGCAGCGAAACATTATTGCCAAAGCTGTGCTCGGTTTATGAGCACTGGCACACGCTCCTTTTTTCAATCGTCTGCATCGCGAAACTCTGGCAGAGTCAAAGCTGTTTTGTTCGACTTAGATGGTACACTGCTCGACACCTTGACGGATCTGGCCGAGTGTTACAACCGGGTGCTGGTGAGCGAAGGATATCCTGCTCATCCGACGGATGCCTACCGGTTTTTTATCGGTGATGGTGCAACAAAATGTGTTGAAAGAGCATTGCCGGAACATGCGCGACGCAAAACTACCATTAAAAGGATCGTTGAATTGGTGTCCCGGGATTATGCTAACAACTGGCATAAGGCGACAAGGGAATACGAAGGGATAACCCCTCTCTTACAGGAACTAGCAAAACAGCAATTGAGAATCTCGGTGTTATCCAACAAGGATCAGCAGTTTACTGAATTGTGTATACGCCACTTCTTCCCAAGTATAAAATTCGATGTGATTCGGGGCTATATGCCAGGTGTTCCACTCAAACCTGATCCAGGCGGAGCTCTGAAAGTCGCTGCAAAAACTGGGCTGAAGCCGCAAGAAATAATGCTCGTGGGGGACACCGCGATGGACATGATGACGGCATCGGCTGCCGACATGCTGGGCATTGGTGTATTGTGGGGATTTCGAGACAGAACAGAGTTGCTGGACGCCGGGGCATCAGCATTGCTGGAAACTCCAGGGCAACTGCTCTATCTGATCACCGGTCGCGTGTTGCCCGGCTGATTCAGTTGTGTACGAATAGGACGGGTGGTATCTGAAAAGAATTTATCAGCTTACTATGAAAATTGCTGAGGGTGTTCAACATGAACGTAAAAAAGGACGCTACAAATGACAAACATTAACCACAATATTTTGCCTGATTCGCTGGATGCATACTGGATGCCCTTCACTTCGAATCGGAGTTTCAAGGACAATCCTCGTTTCATCGTGAGCGCCAATGGTATGTACTACAAAGATTCCAGTGGCAAGGACATCCTTGATGCAACCGCCGGTCTCTGGTGCGTAAACGCCGGTCACTACCGGGAACGAATTAATCAGGCAATCACAGATCAGTTGCAGGATCTGGACTTTGCACACAGCTTCGGAATTGGTCACCCTCATGCATTCAATTTTGCCAATCGACTGATAAAGCACTTTCCGGAATCACTTGGGCACATTTTTTTCACCAACTCTGGTTCGGAATCTGTTGATACCGCACTGAAAATCGCTCTGGCATACCAGAAAATCCGTGGGGAAGGAACAAGGCAACGCTTGATCGGCCGCGTTAAAGGGTATCATGGCATGGGTTTTGGAGGGGTTTCTGTCGGTGGTCTGGTAAACAATCGGCAGCAATTCGGTGTATTGCTGCCTGGTACCGACCATATTGGTCACACGCTCGATATTGAGCATAATGCTTTCTCCCGTGGTTTGCCTAAGTGGGGAGCACATCTGGCTGACGACCTTGAGGATCTCGTCCAACTACATGGCGCGAGTACCATCGCCGCTGTCATCGTGGAGCCAGTGGCAGGCGCTGGTGGTGTGATCTTGCCTCCGGAAGGATATCTGCAACGACTCAGGGATATTTGTACTGAACATGGCATCCTGTTGATCTTTGATGAAGTGATTACCGGTTTTGGTCGGCTCGGTGCAAGTTGTGCTGCCCGAAGATTTGGTGTAACTCCGGATCTGATAACGACAGCAAAGGGAATCACCAATGCCACCATACCCATGGGAGCCGTCTTCATCAGCGATGAGATCCACGATACTTTTATGAATAGTTCAGCACCTGGAGTAGAGCTGTTCCATGGGTACACCTACTCAGGGCACCCGGTGGCCTGCGCTGCGGGTATGGCCACCCTGGACATCTACGAGGAAGAAAATCTGTTCGGACGGGCGCATCAGTTGGAAGATCACTGGATGGATACCGCCCTGGCGCTAAAGAACGAACCCAATGTTATTGACATCCGTTGTCTTGGGCTAATGGCCGCGGTGGAAATGTCACCCAGAGAAGGTGAGCCGATGGCCAGAGGTATTGAAGTGGGTAAGAAATGCTATGAGAAAGGCTTCTGGGTGAGAAACATTGGAGATGCCATGGTTTTTTCCCCGCCACTAATTATCAGTGAGGAAGAAATCACTCGACTGTTCGAAACGGTTGCAGCAGCGATTAGAGACACTGCATAAAATTGTGTACCGTCATAAGGATTCTGCCAGGAAGAACCCTTTTTAAGCGGTGCGAGAAAAAATCAGACAACAGACCCGTGACAACCAGGGTCGCTCTAATGATCGCGATATACGAGGATACTTTTAGTAATGAACAGAGATAGAAACCCATTACTGCTGGCGGATGTAATTGCTGCTAAGGCAGAACTTTATCCTGACCTGGATATTGTCACTTTTGAAGGTGGCGGCGTGAGGGCTGATGAGACTCGCACCTACGGCGAATTGTTAGAGAACGGAGATCGCATCGCACACGCGTTACTCAGCAACAACATGGAACCCGGTGACCGATTCGCCATATTGATGAGAAATCACCCTGAATTTATTGAAACGATGATTGCAGCATCCATTACCGGTTGCGTTTTCGTGCCGATCGATCCACGCACCCGAGGTGCCAAGCTGGCGTACACACTTGCAAACTCCAATTGTAAAGGAATCATCGCTGGCGATTACAGTCTCGCCCAGGTGAAAGAAGTGCAGGATTCAGAATCCCTTTCAGATCTGCAATGGGTAATCGTTCTGGAATCAGGAGAGGACGAATCCATGAACATGGATGAATTGAGCAACGCGCATCCACTAGGCTCCATTCTCAATCAATCCGAACCAATGCTGGACCCCGGCAACGCCAGCCCGGATGCACCTTATCAAATCATGTACACATCAGGCACGACCGGTGATCCAAAAGGGGTGGTAATGACTGCCAGACGCTATGTAGAAGGTGGCCTCATGTTTGGTATGTTTCTGGAAGAGGATGAACGTCCTTACACTGGCTTATCCCTCACTCATGGAAATGCCCAGGGAATTACCCTGGGTAGTTCACTGATGAATGCCAAACCCTGCGTGATCAGCCGCAAGTTCACAAAATCCAGGCTGTGGGATATATGCCGAGAGCATGGATGCACACTGTTTAATCTGTTGGGTGGAATGTCAACCGCGGTATACAGCGAACCGGTGAAACCCGATGATGGTGATAATCCGGTGCGAAGAGTCCTCTCTGCCGGGATGCCAGCGACAATATGGGAAGCATTCGAGACCAGGTTCAAGGTGAGAATTCTGGAAGCGTATGGTGCGGTCGAAGGCGGATTTGCCTTCAAACCCATTGGCGAAGGTCCCATCGGCAGTTTTGGTAAACCACCACCCAATCTGGAAATGAAAATTGTGGATGAGGACGGCAACGAATGCCCTCACGGCGAAATGGGCGAATTGATTTCACGGCCCATGGGTCAGCAGGCACCCAAAGTAGAGTACTTCAAGAATGCGGAAGCATCAGACAAAAAAACCTGGGGTGGCTGGCTCCGTAGCGGGGATATCTGCCACCGGGATGACGATGGCTGGTTCTTCTACGACTACAGGAAAGGAGGCGGGCTACGACACAATGGTGATTTCGTGAATCCGGGGTTTGTGGAAAAGGTAGTTGGTGACCATTCGCAGGTTACAGACGTGTTCGTCTATGGCGTCCCTGCTGGTTCCGGAGCACCAGGCGAGAAAGATGTGGTGGCTGCCATCGTCGCTGTAGATGCCGAATCATTTGATACAGCTTCGCTGTTCGCCCATTGCAGGAAGGATCTGGAAGCCAATTTCATTCCGACTTACCTGCAGATTGTTGACGAGATTCCAAAGACCGCATCGGAGAAACCGCAGGAGCGATTTCTGCTAGACGCTTTCAGTGTCGATGCAGAAAACGTCTATACGGAATAACACCTCATACAGACTCGCAGTTCTCAGCAGTCGGCGCAGATGAACCGAATCGTATTCACAATCCAAGCTGGATGGTGACTGAACTTCGCTGGAAAGAGTCTCTTTTAGAAATGCTCAGGCGAGCATGTACACGTCAGTTTTTATATTGCACAGCAGGCACCTGTATACCTGTTTTGCGGTTCAGGATGACGGATTCCGCATCCGGGACATCAGACTCGAGAATGCCGCTATGCATCCTGCGGGCGAGCGGACAAGTTTCGGTCTATTGGAATAATTTACCCTGTTTCCGAAACTGTAAAACATGTTCAGGTATTGGTACGGAGTTAGCCAATCTCGGACAAGGGGTAATATCACCGAGTACGGTTTCGACTTTAACTACGCCAGCCCAGGTGTCTGAATCATAGTCTTGCTCGGCATCGATTGGAGGGCCTGAGCGAACTTTCGCTGCAGCTTCATCGATGGGAATTTTTACCACCAGAGTTGCATTCAGTTCTTGCGGTGTGTGTGCACGAAGATGCGAGGCTCTATCTGCTACCAGGCGATTCACCAATGTATCCAGAATAACAATTTTCTGTTCTGCTGGAACCTGTTCCGCCCTGCCGAACAGTGTCACTGAGCGGTAGTTTAGCGAGTGATGAAAACCGGACCGAGCCAGCACTAATCCATCCAGAATCGTCACACAGATACAAACAATCTGGCCACCCAGCAGAGCATTCAACATCTGGTTCTGTAAATGACCGTGCAGGTAGATCGCCTCATCAACTCGAACGTATGCGGTGGGAATTACTCGCGCCTCACCATCTACAGTGAACCCAACGTCGCAGAGGAAGCCCGCATCGAGAATTGAAGTAATGCTGTCGGCATCAGATGCGGCGCGATATTTTCCACGTACAAGTGTCGTTCTGGCTGCAGGTGCGATAGGAGGCATAGGTCTGATCCAAGTAAGAAAGCCAACGCAATTGGCGAACAGATTGAGTTTACTATGATAAGGTACACGAACGCTCAACCCCAATAGAATAATTTCGACTTCAGGAGAATCTCCATGCCTTTGAGAAAAATTAACGGCGTACAACTGTTCTGGGATGAGACAGGTTCAGGTGAACCCATCATTTTTCACCACGGCTATACCGGTGCCCATGATGTCTGGCTTGATGAGATTAGTCCGCGCCTGGCAGATCAATATCGCTGCATTGTCATGGACTGTCGCGGCGCGGGGGATAGTGAGCGATGCAAAGACGGACACACCATTGAACAGTATGCCCTGGACGTTGTTGCCCTGGCAGACGCACTGGATCTGGACAAGTTTACCTATGTTGGGCATAGCATGGGTGGTGGCATTGGCTATCAATTGGGCATTAAACATGCTGCGCGCCTTAACAAACTTGTTTTAGTTGCACCCATTCCCGCTGCCGGTATTAAAGGGGATCCTGCTGCCCACGATGCAGCGCGAGCCGTTCGATTTGCACCCGATGGTCGGGAGAGAATGATTGCCGAGAGAATGCTGCTCAGATTACGGGCTTCTGAGGAGTCAATCACGCTCGGTGTGGACCGCGCAATGTCGGTGTCCGACGCACACTACGATGATTCCTGGCAGTCAATGGTTGATTTTGATGTCGCTGCCGGATTGGCCAATCTCGCTACGCCAACGCTGATTATCGCCGGTGCAGCAGACGGTTTGTGCAGGGTGAATGTCAACGATTGGCAAAAACTACCGAATGCAACACTACATGTATTCAGCCGAGTTGGCCATGGCATACCAAGAGATGATCCGGATGGAATTTCCGCGGTGATAGGTGATTTTATGCAACACGGTGTCGTGAATGCCAGCACGCAACAACAGAAGCTGCAAAGTGCCGGTGTAAAATAACGATTCTACAGATCTTGTGAATGGAATTTGTAGCAAATCGTTGCGTTGTTTATCCAGAGATAAGCCAGTATGTACCTAATCAGGTAAGCCAAGTACTCGTTTGGCGATAATATTTCGCTGGATCTCATTGCTGCCGGAATAGATGGAAGCTGCCCGGTAGAAAAGCCAATCCCGGACTGTTTCCAGTTCTTCTTTGCCAAATGAGTCCCCTTCCCAGCCAAATCCCTGTGTGCCTTTGATGCCGGTCATAAGGTGATAATACTGTTGTTGAAGTTCAGTCCCAACCACCTTGAAAATTGACGTGGCTGGTCCAGGGGTTTTGCCATTTTGGGATTCTTCAACAACGCGGCGCTGGGTGATCTGTAACGCCAGGGAATTCATATCGTAGTGCAATATTTCATTCCGTAACGCCGGTTCTGCGACTTTTCCATTGGCTACTCCTATCCAGGACTTTGCAGTCTCAG
>CAZNFE010000021.1:0-15517 GCA_964571945.1 uncultured Pseudomonadales bacterium | reverse complement strand
CAATATTGACTTATTTTGCCAGGACCATCGCTGCCACACTTCAATAACAATCCTCCGGCAAAGCCGGGGGTTTTCGATTTGAATTAATTGATCTTCGACCGTTGTCAAAAGAACCGGATCAGCTTAGGATAGGGATCCTGGATTTAACCTTTTCCAGTAGTCATACTCAGAATTTAACACCGGAGATAGCAACCAATGAGTGAAATACTTCACATCACTGACGATAGCTTTGAAGACGACGTACTTAAATCAGATGTACCTGTTTTAGTCGACTACTGGGCAGAGTGGTGTGGTCCCTGCAAAGTCATTGCTCCGGTTCTGATAGAGATAGCTGATGAATACGATGGCAAGATGAAGATCTGCAAATTGGATATTGATGAAAATGAAGCGACTCCTCCCAAATATGGAATTCGCGGCATACCCACCCTGATGTTGTTCAAAGACGGTAATGTTGAAGCCACCAAAGTGGGTGCATTATCAAAATCTCAATTAACCGCGTTCCTGGACAGTAATATATAGCTGGTTGATGTCCTGGTATAGGAGTCTCGAACAGGCTGCAGGCACATTGGCATTTCAGATTCCGGTACCGAAACCGTACTGTCCGGTGGTGTTGCATCCGGAACCAACTCCGGCCTTAAAGCCCGAAACCCAGGCAATACCGGCCAAAACAGGTTTTTCGCATTACCATTAACAAAAACAATGGACTAATTACTGATTTCGCACTATATTCAAGTAATAGACATGTGGAATATTAAGCGTATACTCCATACCGCGTTTCAGCAGGTCCACACCAAGCTCCCATAATTTTTACGAAACGAATCTTTATTTTCCAATCTATGCACCTACGCGCGTGCAATCCTACCTTTAAACTGAAGTATCACTATGAATCTAACTGATTTAAAAGCAAAACCTATCCCAGAACTGCTTGAGATTGCCCAGGGAATGGGCATGGAAAACCTGGGCAGATCGCGAAAACAAGAAATAATTGCCAGTGTCTTACGCAAGCACGCGAAAGGGGGTGAAGCAATATTCGGCGATGGAACGCTTGAGATTCTGCAGGACGGCTTTGGATTTCTCCGGTCAGCCGACAGTTCATATCTCGCCGGTCCAGATGATATCTATGTCTCCCCTAGCCAAATTCGAAGATTCAATCTTCGTACCGGCGATAGTGTTTCAGGGAAAATCAGGCCTCCTAAGGACAATGAACGCTATTTCGCACTGCTGAAAGTCGATCAGATTAATTTCACTGATCCGGCTGAATCCAAAAACAAGATTATATTTGAAAACCTGACTCCCCTTTTCCCCGACGAACCGTTACGCCTTGAAGGCGGGAACGGCAGTACCGAAGATCTGACCTCTCGCATAATCGATCTCACATCACCCATCGGTAAAGGCCAGCGCGGGCTCATTGTGTCACCTCCAAAAGCAGGGAAAACACTCATACTGCAAAATCTCGCCCAGGCGATTGCCCGGAACAATCCGGAGTGCCATCTAATTGTACTGCTCATTGATGAGCGACCGGAAGAGGTTACAGAAATGCAGCGTTCTGTTCGGGGTGAAGTCGTCGCCAGCACATTTGATGAGCCGCCATCCAGACATGTGCAGGTAAGTGAGATGGTGATCGAAAAAGCCAAAAGGCTGGTTGAGCACAAGGCGGATGTCGTTATTCTTCTGGATTCCATTACTCGCCTCGCACGTGCATACAACACGGTCCAACCAGCTTCAGGAAAAGTCCTCACCGGTGGCGTGGATGCCCATGCACTGGAAAAACCAAAAAGATTTTTCGGCGCTGCCAGAAATATAGAAGAAGGTGGTAGTCTGACCATTATTGCGACCTGTCTGGTCGATACTGGTTCCAAAATGGATGAAGTCATCTATGAAGAATTTAAAGGTACCGGTAACCTGGAATTACACCTGGAACGGAAAATTGCCGAAAAACGCGTTTACCCGGCTATTAACATTCGTCGGTCTGGTACCCGTCGTGAAGAATTGTTGACTACAGATGACGAACTCCAGAAAGTATGGATCCTCCGCAAGATCCTTCACGAGATGGATGATATCGCTGCCATCGAGTTCCTGCTGGACCGCATGAAGAATACAGTAACCAATGAAGAATTTTTCTCTTCAATGAAACGGAAATAATTGGTACTCAGTCTAAAATTTCTAATCACATCTTTCCATGAAATATAAAGATTTGCGCGACTTTATCGCCATGTTGGAAGAACAAGGTGAGCTGGTTCGGGTTGTCCCAGAGGTGAATCCATACCTGCAAGTCACAGAGATTTGCTCCCGGGTGCTGAACAGGGAGGGGCCTGCGCTGCTGTTTGAAAACCCCAAAAACAGTGAAATCCCTCTGTTAGCCAACCTTTTTGGCACCACCCGGCGCGTAGCGATGGGTATGGGACAGGAGTCAATTGATCATCTTAAGGAGATTGGTAAGCTACTTGCTTATTTAAAGGAACCGGACCCGCCGAAAGGAATCAGGGACGCCTGGGAAAAGTTTCCCATTTTCAAGCAGGTCATGAACATGTCCCCGAAACTCGTCAGTAACCCACCATGCCAACAGAATGTAATGGAACCTGCGCAATTATCCAGCTTGCCGATTCAGACTTGCTGGCCTGAGGACATTGCTCCTTTAATCACCTGGCCTCTGGTAATCACCAGAGGACCTAACAAGGAGCGACAGAATGTTGGTATATATCGTATGCAGGTGCTCTCCGACGAGAAGGTGATTATGCGCTGGTTGCCACAGCGAGGCGGAGCACTCGATTTTCGGGAATGGAAGGAACAATTTCCGGGAAAGCGATTTCCGGTTTCTGTGGTGCTTGGAGCAGATCCGGCTACAATTCTGGCCGCAGTAACTCCTATTCCCGATTCGCTTTCCGAAATTGCTTTTGCAGGTTTGCTCCGGGGGAGTAAGACCGAGTTGGCACAATGTATGACCAATGACCTACTGGTGCCAGCCCGATCAGAATTTGTGTTGGAGGGATATATTGACCCGGCTGAAGTTCATGATGAAGGACCTTACGGAGATCACACGGGCTATTACAATGAAATCGAGCAATTCCCCGTAATGAACATTACGCGAATCTGCCACCGAAACGATCCTATCTATCATAGCACCTATACCGGCAAACCTCCCGATGAACCGGCAATACTTGGACTGGCATTAAACGAGGTGTTTATTCCTATTCTGCAGAAGCAGTTTCCTGAAATCATCGATTTCTATCTGCCTCCGGAAGGCTGTTCGTATCGGATCGCTGTTGTCACCATACACAAGCAGTATCCAGGCCATGCGAGTCGCATAATGATGGGTGTCTGGAGCTACCTCAGGCAGTTTATGTATACCAAATTCGTCATAGTTACTGATGACGATATCGATGCGAGAAACTGGAAAGAGGTTATTTGGGCACTGACTACCCGAGTCGATCCCAGGCGGGATATCCAGGTGGTTGAGAATACCCCCATTGATTATCTTGATTTCGCGTCTCCTGTTTCAGGTCTTGGATCTAAAATGGGTATCGATGCAACGAACAAATGGCCATCTGAAACCCGTCGATCATGGGGTCGAGTGATTGAAATGTCGGAGACCGTAAAGTCAAGCGTAGATGAAATATGGTCTTCACTTGAGATCCCTTCATAATACGAACATCATTAATCTTGGATCCGCCCCGGTTCAATGTGATCCCTGTTACATGCCTGCGCCCATAGAAGATGTGTGGCTGGAGAATAAGATGAATAACTATAGCTGTGCCATCGAATCAATCGTTAATCTGAATCAAAACACGCGGAAATTGCTGCTGCGACTGCCGGATGACGAGCAAATGAATTTCAAAGCCGGGCAATATCTGGACATCATCCTGCCAACCGGAAATCGATGTTCCTTCTCGATCGCCAATGCACCTGCAAAAAAGAATCAATTGGAATTACATATCCGCCCTACACCGGGATCTGTGGACTCGATGCAAATAGATGAGTTGCTTAGAACATCTTCCGTAATTGATATCGAGGCACCTAAAGGCAAATGCTATCTTGAGGCAGCACCGAGTAACCCGCTAATCCTTTTAGCAGCGGCAACCGGTATTACTCAGATGAAGAGCATTCTGGAGCATGTGTTCGAGCAAGATACAGATTATCCAGTTTACCTGTATTGGGGAGTAGTAACTGATGAAGACCTCTATCTGGACCAGTGCTGGCATGAATGGATGCAAAAGAATAAGCTTTTTAACTATGTGCCAGTTGTTAGCGAACCGGAGAAGTGCCCGGACTGGACTGGCCGAACCGGCCTGGTGCCTGATGCCCTATTAGATGATTTCCCTATATTGTCGGATCAAACGGTTTACATCAGTGGCGGTTCAAAAATGGTGTACGCCACTCTTGACCTGTTGGTTGAAAGAGGACTGCGAGAGAAGAATATACATTCGGATATATTCGATATCGCTCCGCGTCCGGACATTATTGGTGTGAATACGTAGCAGGAATCGAAGTGCTATTGACTGTAAGTCAGTTAATTGGAAATTCAACCTGGCCCGTTAACAGCACGAGACTCCTCAACCATGGCCATCAGGTACAACTGGTTGCTGCGCACGTGATCACCTAGCTTCGCCATGACGCCACCAAGCGCAATACAGGTCTCGCGACAACGCAAGATAGCCAGGCTTTTTTCGAGGTAATGCCTGGCTGATTCGTAGTTACCGTTTTGTACTTGCAGCCTGCCGACGCACAACAACACCTGAGGGTTGTCCGGATATAACTGCAACCAGGCTTCTGCTGATCTAATTTGATCTTCATGATTCGGTATTTCAATCAATCCGAAGTAGTCGACCAGCTTGTCACTCCATCTGTGTTGCAGTGCTTTGCTGATAAGCTGCACAGATTCAGACCCGGCGCCCGATTGCACCAGACACTTCACATACGGGATCAAAATTGCTTCATCATTTCTTAATTCCGCCGATACTTCTTTCCAGCACTTTCGGAGATGCTCCAGAGATTTGTCACTCACCGGGATTCCTTTTTTCGCTGCCAATTGATTGAATAGCGACTGCCAGATCAGCTTTCCCAATTCAGTATATCTATCCCCGGTGACATACTTCTTTGCCTCAGGCAATAAGTCTTTACTGGATTTCCAGTCATTCAACTCACCATAGACCTGAAAAAGAAGTTCCAAAACACAGGTGCTTCGCGGCAGTTTATGCAATGTGATCAAGGCCTGATCCCACTGCCTGGCAGCAATCTGATTCCTGGCCTCGCTGATTGCAATAGTCAGCTCCGAACCAGTTACACGATCTCTGGCGAGCTGGATGAATTCATCCCGCTTATCATGATCGCCTTGTTGCTGTGCGGCACTAGCTGCACCCAGGTAATTGATTAACGGTTGAGAAGAGTCTTCTGCACCTCTTATCAAATAGTTCTGTGCTCTCATCCAGTGACCTTCAATCAAGCTGCTGATTCCCCGGCTAGTAAGATCGTTTGCTCTGGATAGTCGGCGCCGTGTGCGCCAATTGTGGAACACACCACCAGTGGTCAATAACGAGCCAATGAAGCGTAACATCACTACCACAATTGCCAGCAGAACTACCCATGCCGCCAGAAAAATCCACAGACTGGTCTGCAATGTTGCCCCATCATAGGATAACAGGACATATCCAGGATCTTTGACTATGAGGTTTCCAAGCCATCCCCCCACCAAAATGGTCAGGATGATATATATGAGAACCCTACTCATGGAATCCATCCGCAATGGGTTTTTGTTCTTCAGGTTGTGATGAGCCGATAGAACCCAAAATTACTTCACGGATTGCAATAAGAGAAGACGATATATCCGGCAACTGGCGTTCGACTCGAACCTCCTGCACTTGTTTTAAAGTCGTGGACATGGACTGAGTCAGGGGATCACTTGATTCAAAGTACATATCAATCCACCGGATACTTTCCTGCACATTGTAATCAAATACGGTCTGGGATCCTTTTATTAGAGCCCTCTGTGCCAGTTCAAGTTTCAATATCAGGTTTTGCCTAAGATAGTATTCCTCTGTTGGCGGCAGTATTGGGTGAACGCGTTCGGTGCCACTTCGAAAATCAACTAATTCACTTAATCTCGACTGGAATTTTCCAACAAAAAACGCAATACGATCAGTCCATGACTGGGAATCCTCAATACGGTCGTTGGCTTGATCTGGTAACGTGACAACTTCTTTGGCATGATAACTTTTTCGTTTCTGTTTAAGCTTTTCTACCTGGTTTATCAGGGCGCCAAGCTTCAGGAACAATCCATCCAGATCAAATTCCCCAACTGCTTTCAGTTTCGCCATATCATTTGCAATGACGTCTCGTAGTGCAAATGCAGCGGTACCTTCTGATCTTTCGAGAATTTCATCTGCCGAACGCAACAAACCAATCGCAGTACCTGCATCCTTTTCTATCAGCACTCTCTGGTTCGCCAGTTTTAAAAGGTACTCCACTTCTGCATACGTCCACTCACGACTATTGTTTCGTTCAATCGACGTAATTTGATGATGTATCCTTTCCAGTTGACTCTGCAACTGCTCAGTATCAGTGGACTGTGTCAATTGCAACGACTTGACCTGTTGCTCAATGGCATCTAACTTCTTTTCAGTCTGTTCTATGCTTCGTTCAACTGTCCGGGTGCTATTACTCGTGGATGTCACCGTTAGTTGTTGCTGGTAACCGACGAACACACTATATGCAGCACCGCCCAATGCGATACACGCCAACAAGAGCGCCACGATGGTCCCCACACCGAGCCTCGATCCATCCTGCTGCTCCTCTCGATTCACCTTTTTTTCCAGCCGATTTAGTGCATCGTCCAAATCAGGTCCCGTAGCAGCTTTTGGTTCGTTCACAATGTTGTACTCTCAACGGTTCTCTGTTTGACACCAAAACGCCACGAAAACAGCATCATGACGAACTCTAGTTATTCGGCAGTTTACCGACTCGCAACAGCTCGAGTTGCGATAGCTCATCTTATCATTTCTTCCCGCTGTCATCAGTGGCAATCATCTTAACCAAAGCCTCCAGCATGGAGCCATCATTCGCACCGTTCGCCAGACAACATTGAGAAAAACCCTGTTCAACAGCCAGATCCAGGAGTCGCTCAGAAGGGAGGATCAATTTGATTTCTTTGCTGGCAGGTTCGGTTTGCATAAGGGTCGCAAGATAACTCAGTGCAGCAGCACTGGTTATCATGATGGATCCCACCTTGTATTTTGTAAGACATACGGTGAGATCTTCAGGTGTCCTTGATACTTTGGATCTTCGATAAGTGGCCAGATAGTCTACCCTGGCTCCTCTTGCACGGAGTGTCTCAGCCAACTTTTCCCTGCCTTCGGTACCACGCAAGATAAGTACCTTGTTCCCGCCGACGTGTTTTAATTCATCCAGTGCCAGCAATCCTTCAGAATTCTCTCGTTCGGGTATCACGACCTGGATAGCATATTCTTTCAGCTTGTCTGCCGTGGCTCTACCGACCGCAATCCAGGTACTCGATAAAGGTAATTGCGGCCAATAGTCAGTTACCCACTGCATACCGAATTGAACTGCGGCACCACTGACGAAGATAACCCGATCGTAACGGTCAAGATTAAGGACGATCTGTCTAGCTGGCTGATCGATAGGCAGCCCTATCAACTTGAACAGTGGAAAGGGAACAGGTCGGATTCCATTTTTTTCAATTGCCTTGATGATGCCGACCGATTGTTCCGCCGGACGTGTAACCAATACAGCCTTCAAGGTCATCCGTGTTACTCTTTCTGTTCACCCTGTTCGAGAAAGCGATTAAGCACCAATCAGCTCCAGCGCACCTTGTGCGATCAGTCTCTCTGCTAACTGTATGCCAAGTTGTTCTGCCTGTGAAGCCTCTCCTGCCACCTTGTCCAGTAGTATCTGGTTACCGTCCGAACTGGCAACCAATCCTGTCAGGTGCAAAGCCGTATCGGCTAATTCAGCAAACGCGGCAACCGGGGCTTCGCAATTAGCATTCAGTGATCTGGACATAGCTCTTTCGGCTACAACACAAATGTGTGTCGGCCGATGATTCAGAGGTGCTAACAGTGACAAGGTGGCTGAATCCCCCTGTCGGCATTCTATCCCGACAGCCCCCTGCCCAGCAGCAGGTAGTGATGTTTCGACAGGCAGTTTACTGGTGATTCGATGTGACAGCTCCAGTCTTTCCAGCCCCGCGACGGCAAGTATGATTGCGTCGTAGTTCCCCTCATCCAATTTCCCAAGCCGGGTACCAACATTACCTCGCAGATCAGCATATTCCAGATCGGGTCTTTGTGCACACAACTGGGATTTTCGGCGCACACTGGATGTACCAAGTTTCGCCCCTGCCGGGAGTGCTTCGAGATTCTCGTAACTGTTAGATACAAAGGCATCCCGCGGATCTGCGCGCTCACAGATGCACTCGATAGACAAGCCATCCGGCAGGACCATGGGTACATCCTTCATGGAGTGTACAGCGATATCTGCGGTTTCATCATAGAGCGCTGTTTCCAGTTCCTTGACAAATAGCCCTTTACCTCCCACTTTGGCCAAGGGTCTATCGAGAATTTTATCACCACGAGTCGTCATGCGGATGATCTCCACCTGCAGTTCGGGAGATCGGGACAATAGCTGCTTTTTTACATACTCAGTCTGCCACAGCGCCAGGACGCTCTCCCGCGTGGCGATACGAATCTTATCCATAGTCACTTTCTGTCGTTGGAGAACACAAGTGCCTGTTTCCCGCTCGTGCTGCAAAGTCAGGATCTATCTCAGTCAGGCATTCGAGTGATTATATAGGAAACACTTTCGCAAAGAGATCCCTTTACTCAAGCAGTCACTGAATAGTTGTTCAAGCTTGGATGAGGAGACATCATGAAAATACCCGCTTGTTCAGAGCTTTCAGATGCTTCGAACCAATCTCCTCAATCCGGAAATATGCCGTCGACTGACATCCAACCGATCTTCGACACCTTTCATGCGAACCTGGTAGTGACCATGCACATCACGTTCCAGCCCTTCAAGATGGTCGGTCATTACCAATGCATTTCTGTGCACGCGCACCAGGAGATCACCAAATTCATCTTCGAGATCCCTGAGCGTATCATCTATAAGCAGTTCACCACCTTCATGTCGGACCGTGACATATTTGTGATCAGCTTGAAAAAAGCACACATCATGCAGCGGCACTAACTCGATTCCACGCCTTGTTTTCGCACTGATGTGCGTACGCTTATTAGTTTGCTCTTCTCTGCCTTCTATATAGGCGACCTGTACCTTATTCGCTTGTCCGACTTTCGACAAGGTTTCCTGCAAGGCTTCTCTGCGAATGGGTTTCAGCAAATATCCCGCTGCATTCACCTGGAACGCATCAATGGCATGTTCACCAAATGCCGTGCAATAGATAATTGCGGGTGGTGACGGCAGTTTGGTGATCTGTTCGCCAACCGTCAGCCCATCCATACCCGGCATGCGAATGTCCAGTAGTACGATATCAGGATCCAGAATTTTAATTTGTTCGATCGCTTGTCTGCCGGAGGATGCATCTCCCGCGACTTCATAGCCATCCAGAGTGGTCACCATCCGCATAAGTCTTTCTCTAGCCAATCTTTCATCATCAACGACTAATACTCTCATGATCCCTGCCTCTATCAACTCTTCTCTGTTCGGACACCCGGCGAGTGGTAGGAGTCTACTTTCAACCGGCGATTGCTTCTCTAGTGTAAAAGTTAGATTATTCTCAGAAAAATAGTGTGATCTGATCCACAAATTTTCGACGTTGGTCCCCAAATTTCGCGGGTATTGAGAACTCCGTCACACTTTTTGGCTATTCTCAAGGGGATATTGTATCCACGTTTCGTAGATTGCTGCATCGGTTCTGGTCGTTACACTGCTTTGCAATCCGTATATGGCCTCCAAACGACTGCGAATATTCTCCAATGCCATTCGGTTTCCTTTGTTATGCATAGCTCCATCGCTACCCAGTGGATTGCTTACCCTGAGATTGACTGCCTCGCCATCCAGAAAAATATGTACCCGTACGGTCCCTCCTTCGGTTAACGGCTGAATGCCATGATATATCGCGTTCTCTAATAGCGGTTGCAATGTTAATAGCGGAATTTTTATCAGCGTAACATCCGTTTCTATCTGCCATTCAACATGTAACCGTTCGTCAAGACGCAGCGATTCAATGTGCACATATCGTTTACACAGGTCCAATTCTTCAGCAAGCGTTACCTGAGCACTACTGCTGTCACTTAAACTGGCTCTGAACAGAATCGACAAATCTTCAACTACTTCTTCCGCCATCACTGGATCTACCGAGATAAGACTGGCAATGATATTCATGCTGTTAAACAGAAAATGTGGGCGGATTCGCGACTGCAGCGCCTGTATTCGAGCCTGTAATTCGGCTTGTTTTTGTTCCATATACTGGTGTTGCAGATAGAGGTAACGAAACGCCAGACCTGTGATAATTGCACTAATTAGTAAATGTCTGGTGATGATTTTCCAGTCGAGGCTCTGCCACTGAAACTCATCGCCAACCATCACCCAATGGCCAACCAGGCTGACGATCAGCGTAATGAACATCACCAGCGCGAAAGCCAGGCTGGTTCCGGTGGTTGTACTCATACGTCCCAGGATATGCCGTAGATTGCACAGGGCAGCAGCGCTGCATAAGGCAATCCATTGCACAAACAACGAAGTCAAACCAAGCTGAGCCCAATCGAAATCGGCTGGTCCGCTATTGGCCAGTACCAGCACGAATGCTAGCAACTCAAATATCAGTATCAGGAATAGAATACTCTGCCTGGCGCAGAGATCTGGCAGGAAGAAGCTGTCTTCCGATATGATCTGCCCATCCTGGTCCGCATTTGATGATTTTGCAGGTTTCTGGTTCCCGTTCATAGCTGAATCTATCTCATACTTATTCAAGCGCAAGCTCATCTTACTGATATAATCTTTCAGAACAAACAGCCCGCCATATAAACAGGAACCGGAATGAGTAACGATCACAACCCGAAAAAACTCTGGGAAGGCAGATTCACTGAACCAATCAATGCTTTTGTTGAGTCCTTCACTGCTTCCATCCAGTTTGATCAACGCCTGGCGCAACAGGATATCCGCGGATCGATTGCACATGCACAGATGCTGGAAAGTACCGGGATCCTTACTCTGGCGGAGCGTAAGGCTATCCAGCAGGGACTGGAAGAAATTTCGGCCGAGATAATTGAAGGCAATTTCAATTGGTCAGTTGCGTTAGAAGATGTGCATATGAACATCGAACAGGCCTTGACGGACAGGATCGGTGATATTGGCAAGAAACTGCACACAGGCAGGTCACGTAATGATCAGGTAGCTACTGACATTCGCCTGTACCTGCGTGATGAAATAGATCTTATCAGGACACTAATCCGCCACCTGCAACAGGAACTTCTGGATCTGGCAGAACAACATACCGCAACCATAATGCCTGGATTCACTCACCTGCAGGTGGCTCAACCCGTGACCTTTGGGCATCACCTGATGGCCTGGTTTGAAATGATCGAGCGGGATTATCTGCGCTTGTCGGATTGCCGATCCAGAGTAAATATCATGCCCCTGGGTTCAGCGGCTCTAGCTGGCACCAGTTACCCGATCAATCGCCAAATGACTGCCGATCTGCTGGGATTTGATCGCCCTGGGTATAATTCCCTGGATTCCGTGAGTGACCGGGATTTTGTCATCGAATTCACTGCTGTTGCCAGCCTTATTATGGTCCATCTGTCCAGGTGGTCTGAAGAATTGGTTTTGTGGAACTCACCCCAATTCGACTTCATTCAACTTCCGGACAGCTTCTGCACCGGTTCATCTATCATGCCGCAGAAGAAAAATCCTGATGTCCCTGAGCTGATTCGCGGTAAAAGTGGTCGGGTTGCAGGTCACCTGATGTCGCTATTGATGCTGATGAAAGCGCAACCGCTAGCCTATAACAAGGATAATCAGGAGGACAAGGAGCCGCTGTTCGATACGGTTGATACGGTCAAGGATTGTTTGCGAGCCTATGCAGATATGATCCCGACATTCAGAGTGCGGGCCGAGAAGATGAGAGATGCAGCCTTGAATGGCTATGCTACCGCGACTGATCTGGCTGACTATCTGGCCCGGAAAGGATTACCGTTCAGGGATGCCCATGAGGTGATCGGTCAACTGGTAAGTTACGCGATCAGCAAGCAGCAGGATCTCGCTGAGCTGTCCCTGGAAGAACTTCGTGAGTTTTCTGAACTAGTAGAGGGTGACATCTTCGATTACTTGACACTTGATGGTTCTGTGGCGGCTCGTAATCATTCTGGAGGAACTGCTCCGCAACAGGTAAGCGATGCGATTGAGCGAGCAAGACAGATGATCAACGCCAATTGATTACATCGATAGGAGCTGGTCAAGTCGCTGCCATCAATCAGCGTATTTCCAGTTCCAATTTGATGGCTTCGCCCATCTGCTCTCCGAGCACCCTCTCCAGCAATCGCTGCAAACTTTCATCGGTTTTCGAGCATGTCCAGATACCGGAGGTCAATGCGAGATGATATCCACCAGAACGAGCTGCGATCCAAATCTCCCTGGTTGCCGCTTGTCTGCTTAAAATGATCATCGAACGATCCACACATTCTATGTTTAACACCCCTTCGGTCTGATCAAAATCTACATCCAGCGGTTCCAATGCGTCTTCGATCGCACAAAAGAGCTGGTCCACCAGATCATTAAATTCACTTTCCGTCATCGTTTACTCCGTGAGCATTTCTGCACCGTATCCATTATTGAAAGCGAAAACCCCCGGCTTCACCGGCGGATTGCTATGATGATTCCCTGACTAGCTGCTGCCATCACCTTGACCCGAACGAGACCTCGAGTATACTTGTCGCCCGTCCTGGATGCGTTACCTAATTGACTGGGGCAGCATGGTGCCTATCTTCTCCAAGCCACTTTCAGGTTTATATGTCAGTCGGGGTCAATGTGCAATAATGCCTTTCAAGCACCACGATTGAGCCCATTTATGCGACTGATACTGATTATACTGTTCCTGCACTTGTTTCTGGCTGGTTGCGGACAAAAAGGGCCACTGTATTTGCCTGATGCAGGTGATCCGGTTGAACAACCTGGGAAATCCGGCACGTAACCTGATTTTGTAAACGAGAATTTGTGTCAATGAACTACTTCCATTTCCAGAACGGTGAATTGTATGCAGAACAGGTGTCTGTTCAACAACTAGCAGCTGAATATGGCACACCATGTTATGTGTATTCCCGTGGCGCACTGGAAGCCAATTACACCAGTTTCCAGCATGCCTTCCGGAATCAGAAACACATGATCTGCTATTCCGTGAAGGCAAATAGCAACCTTGCCATTATCAATTTACTGGCTCGAATGGGATCCGGCTTCGACATCGTCTCAATCGGGGAGCTCGAACGCGTACTCAGGGCAGGCGGGGATCCCGACACGGTAGTTTTTTCAGGTGTAGGAAAGCTGCCCGAAGAAATTCAACGTGCGCTCGATGTCGGTATCCGATGCTTCAATGTTGAATCCACCGCCGAGCTCCTGCTAATCCAGGAAATTGCTGAATCAAACAATGTACTGGCACCAGTGTCACTGCGAGTGAATCCGGACGTTGATCCACAAACCCATGCATACATAGCCACCGGGTTACGCGAAAATAAATTCGGTATTTCAGGTGAACAGATTCTGGAAACCTACCGACTGGCGGAATCTCTCTCGCACATTGAGATCACCGGAATCGACTGTCACATCGGTTCCCAGCTAACCGATCTGGAACCATTTCAGGAAGCATTGCAGACCTGTCTTGAAATTATCGACGAATTGGTCGCGGATGGTATATCAATACAACATATTGATATGGGTGGCGGCCTTGGCGTTCGTTATAAGGATGAATCGCCACCCTCTATTGAAGAATACGCCTCCGTTATCAGACAGATGATTGGGGACAGAGAGCTTGACCTCATATTTGAACCAGGCCGTTACATCGTGGCAGATACAGGGATACTGCTTACTCGTGTACGCTATATCAAAGACAACGACCTGAAGCACTTTGCAGTGGTTGATGCAGCCATGAACGACTTGCTGCGACCATCACTCTATGATGCATGGCAGAATGTCATAGCGGCTGTACAATCGGATGAAGCCGCCGGTTTATATGATATCGTCGGCCCGGTATGTGAAACTGGAGATTTTTTGGCAAAACAACGATCGCTGGCAATCGGTACGGGCGATCTTTTGGCAATCGAATCTTGTGGTGCTTACGGTTTCGTCATGAGTTCCAATTATAATTCACGTAATAGGGCGGCTGAAATCATCGTGGATGGTCATAATACTTTCCAGGTTAGAAAAAGAGAGACGATCGACCTTCAACTGGCACTTGAGACACTTTTGCCAGATTCACCCCGCGTATAATTTCAGCATCACGGATAAGTTGAAATAACAGTTGCATTCACATCAAGCCTAAGTAATCTAAAGTTATGTTGATTCGATTCACAAAGATGCATGGAATTGGTAACGACTTCGTATTACTGGATCTGATATCGCAAAACATTCACCTGACAAATGAACAGATAAGTAGCCTGGCTGATCGTCGCACGGGAATTGGTTTTGATCAGTTACTTACCGTCGAGCCACCCGGTGATCCGGATATGGATTTTCGCTATCGCATTTACAACGCTGATGGTACGGAAGCAGAACAGTGTGGCAATGGTGCGCGATGCTTTACGCGATTTGTTCGTGACCGGGGTCTAACTACCAAGACGCTGTTGAAGCTCGAAACAAGTAGCGGTGCTATCGAATGTAAACTGGAAAAGGATGGCAATATCAGTGTCATTATGGGATCACCCCAACTCCAACCCGAACAGATTCCATTTATTGCAGATAAACCCGGCATCACCTATACAATCTCAGTATGCGCGGGTATGGACGTTTCTCAAGTGGAAAGTTCAGTACAATGTTCAGTCATTTCGATGGGTAACCCACATGCAGTTCTGATAGTGGACGACGTTGATACTGCCCCTGTGTCGAGAATCGGTCCTCTTATTCAGAACAATAGTCGCTTCCCCAGGAAGGCAAATGTTGGATTCATGCAGATTGTCAACCGATCCAATGTCAGGCTGCGTGTTTATGAGCGGGGCGCAGGCGAAACGCTTGCATGCGGATCAGGCGCATGTGCGGCAGTGGTTGCCGGTCGCCTGCAGGGTTTGCTTGATGAAGAAGTCCATGTGGAACTGACTGGTGGTGCATTAAAGGTGAACTGGCCAGGCGATAGTGAGCCGGTCGTGCTAACAGGAGCTGCATGTCGCGTATATGAAGGACATCTTCAGTTATGACTAAAATCACAAGCAACTCACAAGCAAGAACCCCGGATAATCTGGAATCAGAACAAGTCGTTGCCTTTCTCAAAACCAATCCACATTTTTTCGAGGGCCACGAAGATCTTCTTTTACATCTTGATATTCCGCATCAAAGTGGAGAGTTGGTC
>CAZNFE010000020.1:0-15989 GCA_964571945.1 uncultured Pseudomonadales bacterium | reverse complement strand
CTGCACTCTATATCGTTTGTATTCCCATTGATACTGTTCAGGTATGTCATCGACGCAGAGTTCAATACTCCGGTTCATCGCGACCAGTGCAATCGCTCGATCGCTGCTTCTTACACCACTTTCTGCATCTCTGAATACCACCTCGAAGTGGCAGGGCTTCGGTAATCGTTTTACATAGGCACAAATCACGTTCGCGCCGGTTTTCGCTACCAATCTGGGTATCAAGGTATCTGTGAATGCCTGGTGACCAAAAAAGGGGGCAAATTCACCGCTTGCCGGTATCTGGTCAGGTAATATGGTAACGACATGACCTTGCTGCAATTCTCGATACAATTCTGTTAGCCCACTGCGAGTGGTAGGGACAACCCTGTTGTGGAATCGGTTCCGTACCCGTTTCAGGAATCTATCCAGCATCTCATTGTCGGGAGGGCTATACAGCGCTGTCATAGGGACATCATGCCGGTAGTAAATGTTGAACAGTTCCCAGTTACCCAGATGTGGAAGAATTATCACCACACCTTTACCAGCGGCTATGGCATTGTTCAGTATCTGCTCATTGTGGGTTGCCTTGATCAGTCCCCTGTTCTCTTCCGGATCACCAAGCCAGATGTTGGCGGTTTCGGTCAATGTCTGTCCGGTTTGCATGAGGCTGGCTTTGGCAAGCAGCACATTTTCTTGAGCAGTTTTCATCGGATCATACAAGGCCAGGTTGAACAGTGTAATTCGAGCAGAGCGTGTGTTCAGCAACCATGCACACCAGCCAATTAGCCGCCCGAAAGCCTGTACATACCTGAACGGCATGAGCGCGATGGCGCGCAGAAATGCAATCGCTGCCACGCCTTTTAGCGTGTCGATTTGAGATCGTCTGCGCTTCACAACTGTTTGCCAATTTGTTGACAAGCCCGATAGCGGTGACAATAAATCAAATGGTCATTAATCATCCCCGTTGCCTGCATGAATGCGTAACAAATTGTTGGTCCTACAAAACTGAACCCCTTCTTCTTCAGATCTTTCGACATGGCTGTTGACGCAGCATTTGCCACCGGTATCTGCTTTAAATCGCTCCACTTATTCTGCACAGGGGTTCCATCGACGAATGACCAGATATACTTACTGAATCCGATGGAACCGGATTCTAATTCAAGAAATGCTCTGGCATTCTTGACAGCCGAGTCCAGTTTGAGCTTGTTTCTGATAATGCCGTCATTATTCAATAATTGAGTTAGTCTGGCGGAATCATAACCGGCCATTTTTTCGGGATTAAAATCGTCAAAGGCAATTCGATAGTTTTGTCGCTTTCTGAGTATGGTCAACCAGCTAAGTCCGGCCTGTGCACCTTCCAGAATCAAAAACTCAAACAATGTACGGGCATCCTTGTTTGGGACGCCCCATTCTTCATCATGGTATTCGACATAAAGTCTATCCCCTGTGCACCAGTTACAACGTTGCACTAAAATTCGCTCCTGTACGTGATTAACCGCATTTCTAATCAGGATTATTGCATCATCCTCGTTCGAAACGGGTGCATTATCGCTGATAACCACTTTACCGACTACCATCAACCGGCACTGGATTTGGATTGGTTAAAGCAGGAATACCGCCAATCTCCTTCATCCCGTACAACAGGTTGCCGCCCGGTGACATATTCCTGATAATGCATCACTATCACTTAAGGCGTCGCTATGCATGTCCAAGATTGTCGTTCTCGATAGGGATGGTGTCATCAACCATGACTCGTCCCAATACATCAAATCACCAGATGAATGGCGTCCTATATGCGGTAGCCTGGAAGCGATCGCTTACTTACATCGCGCTGGATTTACCATTGTCGTCGCGACTAATCAATCTGGTGTAGGGAGGAATTTGTTTACCTACAGCACACTTGAAGCAATACACGAAAAGATGACCAGCCAGCTCAGAGCAAAAGGTGGTTATCTGAGTGGCATTTTCTATTGTCCCCACCTCCCGGACGACGGTTGCGATTGCAGGAAGCCTCGAACCGGACTGCTTCGCCAGATATCTGAATTCCTGAAATCAGACCTGCAAGGTGCACCGTTTGTTGGGGATTCACTTTCTGATATTCAGGCTGCAGAAGCATATGGTTGCCGCCCAATACTGGTAAAATCCGGAAATGGGCAGCGGTCCATATCACGCCTGGTGAAACCCTACCCGGAAATTTACGCTGATCTTGCTGCAGCAGCTCGGGCGATAGTCAGTGAAATGTCCGGGGATTTACACGTCTAAGTTAGTAACTGCTAACGCGTTAGACGTTATAAAATCTTTCCTGGGCTCAACGTGATCACCCATCAGCGAATTGAAGATCTGATCTGCCTCAATAGCATCATCAATCGTCACCCTGAGCATACTTCTGTTGCTCGGATCCATGGTTGTCTCCCAGAGCTGGTCAGGATTCATTTCACCCAACCCTTTATACCGTTGCTTGCTTTGCCCCCGGGTCGCCTCATTGTTTAGCCAGTCGATCGCTTCCTTTACTGAGCCCACATCGGCTTGTTTCTCTCCGTGGCGTACGATGAATCTGTCAATCGCCAACTCACTCATCTGTTGACCCACCGACACGATATCCACGTAACCAGCTGAAGAGAAGAAATCCATCCCCAGAACATAGCTCTTACTGATACCGTGATTGATGACTGATATTTCTGGTAGAAACATTTGCTTTTCCAGGTCATTCACAATCCGCGTTTCGAATTGTCTTTGCGCACCGGCAAATTCCTGCAATCGCTCTCCAAGCGCTGTCAGCCAGTTCGTTACAGCCTCACTATCCCCTAGCTCATCAATCAGCAAGCGCGGTGAATACATTATCTGTTCCAACACATCCTTTGGATACCAGCGACTCAGACGCTCTATTCTGTCTACTGATGCATAATAGCGTCGGGCGAGTCTTGCCAGGTCATCTCCGGCAACTTCCTGTTCATTTGAAAGCAGGAAAGCACTGTCTTCTAACGCCATCTCAAATGTGTAATCAACTAATTCCTCTTCATCCTTAATGTAACGCTCCTGCTTCCCCCGCTTGATCTTGTACAGGGGCGGCTGGGCAATCAATACATGCCCTCGTTCGATTAATTCAGGCATTTGCCGAAAAAAGAATGTTAACAACAACGTCCGAATATGTGCGCCATCCACGTCCGCATCAGTCATGATGATCACATTGTGGTAACGAAGCTTGTCCGCATCAAACTCATCTCGACCAATACCGCATCCCAATGCGGTAATCAGCGTACCAACTTCGACAGACGACAACATTTTGTCGAATCGTGCTTTCTCAACATTCAGAATTTTACCTTTCAAAGGCAGAATTGCCTGTATTTTCCTGTCTCTGCCCTGCTTGGCGGAACCACCGGCTGATTCACCCTCTACGAGATATAGCTCCGACAATGCGGGATCTTTTTCTGAACAATCAGCCAACTTGCCGGGTAATCCGGCGACATCTAATGCTCCTTTTCGGCGGGTCATTTCACGAGCTCTTCTGGCTGCTTCTCTCGCCCTGGCTGCATCGATCATCTTCTGAACGATAATTTTCGCTTCCTGGGGGTTTTCAAGCAAATAGTCGCTAAATCTGTTGCTCATAGCGTGTTCGACTGCCGGTCTTACTTCGGATGAAACCAGTTTATCCTTGGTTTGAGATGAGAATTTGGGATCTGGCACCTTGACCGATATAACGGCGGTCAATCCCTCGCGGGCATCATCACCAGTGGTATTGACCTGCGCCTTTTTCATCAAACCTTCTTCTTCAATATATTGATTGAGCGAACGTGTCAATGCGGCTCTGAATCCCTGCAAGTGGGTTCCACCATCACTTTGAGGGATATTGTTGGTATACACGAACAGAATCTCCTGATAGGAGTCATTCCACTGCATAGCTACTTCTACGATAATGCCATCAGGCCTTTCTTCTCGAAACTGAAAAATACTGCCGAGCGTATTCTTGTTCAGGTTGAGATAATCGACAAACGCTCCCAGTCCACCCTCGTACTTGAAAACTTCTGCTTTACCGGTTCTCTCATCGCAAAGCTCGATTGCTACACCGGAATTAAGAAACGATAGTTCTCGCAGACGTTTTGCTAGAAAATCATAGTGAAACTCAATATTGGTAAATGTTTGCGGTGAGGGTTCAAAATAACAGGTTGTGCCAGTCTCGGTCGTGTCACCTACCACTGCTAGCGGTCCGTCCGGTATGCCATCATGATAGTCCTGCTCCCATACATGGTTATTCTTTTTGATTGTCAGTTTTAAGTAGGTAGACAATGCATTAACAACGGATACTCCAACACCATGCAAGCCACCCGATACCTTATAATTACTACTGTCAAATTTCCCTCCGGCATGTAGTACCGTCATAATCACTTCGGCGGCAGACCTGCCTTCTTCATGTATTCCCGTGGGGATACCACGACCATTGTCCGAAACTGTGACAGACTCACCCGCGTGAATCGTCACTTTTATCTCGTTGCAGTAGCCTTCCAATGCTTCATCGATAGCGTTATCTACTAATTCCTGCACCATATGATGAAGACCGGTACCATCATCGGTGTCCCCTATATACATGCCAGGTCTCTTTCTAACTGCCTCTAATCCCTTCAATACTTTTATACTACTGGAATCATATGCCTTGCGATCGCTCATCATCAAACCTCTTCAAATGTTACTTTCCCTTGTTTCACGTGAAACAGGCGGGTTCTCTCTGTGGGCCAGTACGGTGCCAAAATCGACCTGTCCACCGCTGTAATCAAGACCTGACAGCCCATCTCTTCAAATGCTCTACAAAGCTTCTGTCTGTACACAGGATCCAGTTCAGATCCCAGATCGTCCACCAGATACGTACAATGTCGTGCGGTCATCTTCTCCATCAACTGACCTTGCGTGATCATCAAGGCGCAGGCAACCAGTTTTTGCTCTCCTCTGGAAAGTACCTCCGCAGCATTCCGGCCGGATACTCTAAGATTCAGATCCGCACGATGATGGCCAAACCCGGTAAAGCCTTGCTGCCTATCCCTGTCAATTGAACTATTCAGCGCTTCGTGCAATGATCGTGATCGATCCCAGCCTGGCGTATAGGTTAACTCTACTTCCTGTCCTACCAACAAGTCTCCCAATACCTCTGTAAAACAGGGCACAAAATTCTCAACATACTCGCACCGCAATCTGTCAATCTGTTCAGCTGCCACAGACAACTGATGGTTCCAGGTTTCCAGCATCGAATGATTTATTTTACCATGTCTCAGCAACGCATTTCGCTGCTTTAAGCTTGATTCTGCGGCTTGCCATACCTTTTTGAAGGAGTGTTTCACGTGAAACACTCCCCAGTTCAAGAAATGGCGCCTCTTGGCGGGTGGACCAGATATTAACTGCACAGATTCGGGTGTCATAATCTGTATGGGAAGTAACTCCGCCAGTCGAGAAGCATGGTGCACGGCATTTCCCGCTATCTGAATATCCCTCTTCCCTCCCCGGTATCGACTGATGCCTATTGGTACCTGTTTTTGCGCAATAGTATCCACCAGGCCAAATATTGTACTTGTATCCCTGCCGTGTGTTATCAGTGAATTTATCCGTGTGGTGCGAAAACTTCTGCCAGACCCCAACAAAAACACAGCTTCCAGGATGCTGGTCTTGCCACTGCCGTTACTGCCGTAGAGCACATTGATCTGGGAAGATAATGCCAAGGTTGCCGCTTCAATATTCCTGATGCAACTCACCTCAATATGCTTGAGGGTCATAGCTTCATGGGCATTACCACGTACACGGAACCATCATCACCCGGTTCTTCCAGCAAAGCGCTGCTATTGGCATCGGACAAGGTAATCCTGACCTGCTCATGTTCCAGTACACCCAATACGTCTAGCAGGTAGCCGACGTTGAACCCGATTTCGAGATTATCTCCCTGGTAGTCGACGGAAACGCTTTCCTCCGCTTCTTCCTGCTCCGGGTTGTTGGCAAATAACTGGATGTTACCAGCCTCCAACAGAATCCTGATCCCTCTGAATTTTTCATTGGATAGAATCGAGGTTCGATTCAGCGCATGCCGTAACTCCTGCCGGTCAGCAATAACAATATTGTCGCCACCTTTCGGTATGACTCGCTCATAGTCTGGGAACTTGCCATCCAAAAGCTTGGTCACCAGGTTGAAATCTGCTGTTTCGGCACCCAAATGGTTTGTACCAAAGACAATTTTTACACTACCATTCTCTTCTCCAACCAGCCTTTGCAGTTCTACTACTCCTTTGCGGGGTATGATGACTTGTTGCATTGCATCACCGTCGCCAGCGATCACACTACTACACAAGGCCAACCGGTGGCCGTCCGTTGCTACGGCCTTTATCTCACCAATTCCAACCTCCAGTAGCATCCCGTTCAAAAAATACCTGACATCCTGCTGCGCCATTGCAAAACTCGTCCTGTCGATCAGTGTTTTCAGAGTTTTACCTTCGATCGCTATTTCCCGGGTGGTTTCTGAGCGATCGATAGACGGAAACTCTTCTGCCGGTAAGGTCGCTAAGCTAGATCTGAATCGACCACAGCGTATCGTCAGTTTCTGCTCGACCACCTCTACATCAATATCAACACCATCTGGCAGTTCTCGAAAGATATCCAGCAGCTTCCTGGCAGGTACAGTAATCTCACCTGCTTCACTTGATTCAAGCGGTACCCTGGCTATCAACTCTACTTCAAGATCCGTACCCGTCATGGATACGACATTGTCCGCTACTCGTAACAGTACATTTGAAAGTACCGGTAGTGTCTGTCGCCTTTCAACAACGCCTGCAACCATTTGCAGTGGCTTTATAAATGATTCTCTCTTGGTTGTAAGTTTCATATTCAGTTTTTCTATTAATAAGTAGTTTGTGTGATCAACCAACAATACACCCCACAAGCAGGGAATTCGCTTCTCAAATCACCATGGGGCTAACCACATAGATCGCATGGTCCTCTCCAACAGCTTGCAACACCACTGCACCGCTTGTATCTGCGAGGTTAAATTCTACTTGTTCGCCATCCATGACTGCTAAGACATCCAGTAGATATCCGACATTGAATGCCATTTGCAGTTCTTCTCCCTGGTAATCAACAGACACATTCTCCTCAGCCTCTTCTTGCTGCGGGTTATTCGCGCGTAGATTGAGATTCCCACCCGATAAAGTCAAATGAATGCTTCGATACATCTCATTAGACAAAATTGCTGTTCTTGAGAGAGCCTGCTTCAATACTTTTTTATCTGCCCGAAATAATGTGCTTCCCATGACCGGTATTGCCCGATGGTAGTCTGGGTAAGTAGCATCGATCAGTTTTGTAGTTAGTAAACGCTTACCAACCTTAGCCACCAGATGATTACTAGATAAAGATATCGAAACATCGGTCTCGCTATCACTATCTGCCAGTAACCGTAGCAACTCCACAACGCCTTTCCTTGGCACTATTACCCTCTGCTGCTGCTCGACTTGTGATCCAATGCTGGTTCGGCACAAAGCCAGACGTTGTCCATTGGTAGCAACTGCCTGTAGCTCATTTGGCTCTACTTCCAGCAGCAAGCCATTAAAAAAGTATCTTACATCCTGTAACGCCATAGCAAAGGATGTCTTGTTCAAAAGTTTCCTAAGGTCTTCTGATTGCACGTTGAAACTGACATTTCCGCGTTCACATTCTGCTTTGGGAAACTCTACCGCCGGTAATGTAGCCAGGTAGGAGCGAAACCGGCCACTACAGATTGATAGTCTAGTATCTTCGAGTGCTGCGCGGATGGTCTCACCGGCTGGTAAGTTTCTGCAAATATCCACTAGCTTTCGCGCTGGCACGGTTGTTTCCCCAGGGACAGGCTGATCGACCTTGATGCAATCGCTAAATTCAACCTCCTGATCGGTAGCAGTCAAAGTGAGATAGCCTTCATTATCGACTTCCAGTAACAGATTAGAAAGAACTGGCAGCGTACCTTGCCGTTCTACAACACCCGCAATCAGTTGCAATGGCTTCTGGAGAGCTTTCTGCAATACCTCAAACTTCATTAATTTTCTCTATGACGGCTGCACAGGCAGGGGTCTTACCTGCGGACTTCAGCGCGTTAATAATCGCAACACATTATTATAATCTTCCTGCATCTCATTGCTGCTCTCTCGTAATTCTTCTATCTTGCGGCAAGCGTGTAATACCGTGGTATGGTCTCTACCACCGAATGAATCACCGATTTCCGGCAAGCTATGATTGGTAAGTTCTTTCGCCAGAGCCATAGCCAATTGCCTTGGTCGAGCGATGGATCGATTTCTTTTTTTTGAATGCATATCCGATACACGAATTTTATAATAATCTGCTACGGTTTTTTGAATGTTCTCGATACCGACTTGCCTGTCCTGCATTGCAATCAGATCTTTCAGGGAATCCCGGACATGATTAACTGTGATCTGATGGCCCGTAAAACTCGCATTCGCTATGACTCTCTTCAGCGCACCCTCCAATTCTCTCACATTCGATCGAATCCGCTCGGCGATGAAAAAAGCTACTTCCTGATTCAGCTCGATATTTTGCATTGCCGCTTTCTTTCTTAGAATAGCCACCCTGGTTTCCAGATCCGGTGGCTCTACGGGTGCTGTCATACCCCACACGAAACGCGATTTAAGCCGCTCTTCAAGGCCAACTATTTCCTTCGGGTACTTATCACAGGTCAGGACAATCTGTCGGCCATCCTCCTGCAAGTGATTAAATAAATGAAAAAATTCTTCCTGTGACTTGCTGCCTTTCGCCAGGAATTGAATGTCATCCATTAGCAAAACATCAATCGACCGATAATCTTCAGTAAACTCCCTCATTTTCCCGGTTTCAATTGCCCTCACCATTTCTTCAATGAATCTTTGTGAATTCGTATAAACCACCTTGGCGGTCGGATTTCTGGCCAGGATTGCATTTCCCACTGCACACATCAGGTGAGTCTTACCAAGTCCGACTCCGCCATAGAGCAATAATGGGTTATAGGTAGTACCGACGTTTTCAGCTACCTGTAATGCTGCTGCTCTAGCCAGCACATTGGAACGACCTTCGACAAAAGTAGCGAATGTGAATTCTATTTCCAGATCGCGAATCAAGTTGCTTTTCCCATTTGATCGGAGTTCAGCCTTTTTACCGGCTACCCGATTCGTGCCGGTAGTGCTCCCGGTATTACTACCCACCTTAATGGACACACCTCCAGCACCAAAGCCATCTGCCAATTCCCTGATTCGAGGGAGAAACATTTCAGATACCAGATCCATAATGTATTTATTCGGTGAGTATAAGAGCAAACCGTTGTTGCTGTCCTGTACCTGAAGAGGTCTTATACAAGTATCGAATTGCTGTACTGGAATCTCATCTTCCAGTCGATCCAGGCATTTTTTCCAGACTGTTGACCCCACTGGACTCCCCCAAAAAGCTCTAACAACAATGTACACCAAACGGCTAGAAATACTACTCCTAAACAGCGCTGTAATCTACTACCAAATCTTCATGATTCATACTTAAAAATCTTTTTTTTTCAACTAGTTACAAAATATTTATCCACAATTGGTGGTTCGATTTTATGTATAAGTTGTGTATAGATTGTGGATAAAATCTGCGCGTCTGAATATCATCAGACCAGCCAGTTTAAACTGCTATCTTTTACCCAGCTAGTCAACAACATATGTACAACTAGCACAGCCAGTGCTCACAACCCTTCAAGCTGTTTAACCAGTTGATTACTTTCTGAAAAACAGACTTATCTACAGCCTTACTCTTGTTAACAAAAACGACAATAAGTAATTGTTTTAGTATATTTCCTAAAAGCATCAATTATCATTGATTCAAATTGACGCTACCCTCAGATTACTTTAGAATCGCCGGTCTTTTCCAGGCTGCGGAATTCCAGAAATAGCCCTATTTGGATATTAACGATGAAGAGAACTTTTCAACCCAGTGTTTTAAAGAGAGCCCGTACACACGGCTTTAGGAGTAGAATGTCTACCAAATCAGGCAGACAGATACTCAATCGTCGCAGAGCCAAAGGCAGAAAAGTACTCTCTGCCTGAATAGGACATTTCTCATGTCAATCGAGGGGTTTCCTATTACGCTTCGATTAACAACATCTGCTCAATATCAAGCGGTCTTTGATCACAGCGACTATAGAGTTACATCCGGACCATTCCTGTTACTAGCTCGTCATAATCACTTGAATTTTCCTCGCCTGGGGTTGATCGTGAGCAAAAAAAATATTTCCCTGGCGGTACAAAGAAATAGAATTAAGCGGTTGCTGCGAGAGTTTTACCGGCGCCAAAAAAAGGATGTCAGGGGTTTGGATATTATTATTATGGTGCGCGGCGGCGTGGATGGTTTTGATACCCAGGCTGTTTTGCGCAGGTTATTGAGTTTGTGGGAAAAACTGATGGCCGAGATCCCAGACAGCGCAAGTGCTGAGGTAGAGATACTAAAATGAAAAAGGTAATGCAGTTCTTTATTCGATGCTATCAGTTGATGCTGAGCACCGTGATGCCCGGTTGTTGCAGGTTTTACCCTTCCTGTTCATGTTATGCGATTGAAGCCCTGGAGAAACATGGTGTTTTTTTGGGTTCCTGTATGACCATCAGAAGAATTTCCCATTGCCATCCTTTCAATGCCGGTGGCTATGATCCGGTCCCTGAAAAGGAATCCAGCTAGTGGATAGTATGCCGAGAGTTATTATTATTCTGGGTTTGGCGGTCATTTCCTACATGCTGGTTCTGGCATGGAATGAGGACTATCATCAGCGTCAGTCTAACGGGAACATGGAGGAAGTTGGTTCCAGAGAGATCGCAACCGATGAGGTAATACGAGCTGATACAGCGCCGGAATTAGTATCTCCGTCAGAAGTAGCGAGTGATGAGTTACCGAGTGTTGAAACACAAACGGCAGTACCGGTACCAGATAAGAACAGAGCGGTGAAGAGGGATCAGATAAAGATCTCCACTGATGTACTGGAACTTTGGCTGGATAGCAGGGGTGGAGATATCACCCGTGTAGAATTGCCAAAATACCCACAAGATATTTCCTCTCCGGATGTCCCCTTTATTCTCATTGATCCAAGGAATAAGTATGTTGCTCAAAGTGGCCTGATTGGCCCGCAGGGTCCAGACGCCAGACCTGGCCGCACGGTATATAAAGCGTCCCAAGATACTTATGAGATGCTTGATAGCGAGGATACATTAATCGTTGATCTGGTATTTACTGATGACCGCGCGGTAGAAATCATAAAGCGATTCAGTTTCAAGAGAGGAAGTTACCTGATTGGTATAGAGTTCCTGATTCAAAACAAATCCACTGCGGCGTGGTCATCGAACGTGTTTGCACAAATTAAACGAGATGGGCAAACACCAGTGATTGATCAAGGAAATTCGATGGGGTTGAGACCCTACGTGGGTGGCGCTACGTTCAGCTCCGAGGCACCGTACCACAAGCTCAAGTTTACCGATTTGGAGGAGACACCATTTAAAGAGAAGGTAGCGGGTGGCTACATTGCGATGGTGCAGCATTATTTTGTGAGTGCCTGGGTACCATCGACAAAGGCTACGTACACGTATCAAGCCCGGAAGGCATCTGGAAAAGATCTATACCTGATGGGTTTCACAGGGCCATTGATAACCGTACCCGAGGGAGGATCAGCCAAAGCGTCCTTGTCTTTCTATGCTGGACCGAAAGACCAGTACAAGCTTAGAGATATTTCACCCGGACTCGACTTGACGGTGGATTATGGTTTTCTATGGTGGATAGCCCAACCCCTCTTCAGCTTGCTGAAGTTACTGCATGGCCTGTTAGGCAATTGGGGACTGGCAATCATTCTGCTTACTGTAATCGTCAAATCATTCCTTTATCCTTTATCGGCAGCCAGTTTCAAATCGATGGCCAAGATGCGCAAACTGCAACCGGAAATGCAGCGCTTAAAAGAGAGATTTGGCGATGATCGTCAAAAGTTCTCTCAAGCAACGATGGAGCTGTATAAAAAGGAGGGTGCCAACCCGCTCGGTGGCTGTTTACCGATGGTGCTGCAAATGCCGGTATTCCTCGCGTTGTATTGGACTTTGATGGAAAGTGTAGAGCTGCGACAGGCACCACTGGTATTGTGGATACATGATCTTTCGGTGATGGATCCCTATTTTGTATTACCCATTCTTATGGGTGCGTCCATGTTTCTCACTCAGTTAATGCAGCCTGAGCCACCAGATCCCATGCAGGCTAAGGTAATGAAGTTGATGCCGGTTATGTTTACCTTCTTTTTCCTGTGGTTCCCATCCGGGTTAGTACTCTATTGGTTGGTAAATAACCTCATTTCTTTGCTACAGCAATGGTATGTCAATCGAAAATTGGCAAATGTAGCCTGAACAGTCCGGGTCAACAATTTTCTGTCACTGGTAACACATCCGCAGCATCGAATTAGCGTTTTACTCTTAATCACTATATTGAAGAAAAGTAAGCAGTTCATATCGATCTTAACCGGGATCTAGACACCGGTTACCAATCGGCTACTAGCAAGCTAGAATCAATGACGCAAAACGAGCCAGAGTCCTGATGATTCCTAACAGAGATACTATTGCGGCTATAGCTACACCGCCCGGGAGGGGTGGCATAGGTATTATCCGAATCTCCGGCGAGGAGGCGGGATCAATCGCAAAGCACATGCTGGGTCAGGTACCGGAACCTCGATTTGCGCTTTATACCGACTTTGTCGATGCTGATGACGACGTTCTTGATCGGGGTATCGCACTGTATTACCCGAACCCTAATTCGTTTACAGGAGAAGATGTACTTGAGTTGCACTGTCATGGCGGGCCAGTGATCCTCGATTTGATATTGAAGGAAATATTAGCCGGTAATGTTCGCCTGGCACGACCAGGGGAATTTAGTGAACGAGCTTTTCTAAATGACAAGATCGATTTAGCGCAGGCTGAAGCGATTGCAGATCTGATCGACAGTGCGAGCCAACAGGCTGCAAAAGGTGCGATCGCTTCACTTCGGGGCGCGTTCTCGCGACGAGTAAACAATCTAATCGAAGCCCTGATTGGATTGCGTACGTATATTGAAGCCTGCATAGATTTTCCAGATGAAGACATAGATTTCATCACTGATGGAAAAGTCATGTCGGAACTGGATGAAATACTGGGAAAGGTGGAGAAAGTTTTGGCTGAAGCGGTGCAGGGAACGCTGCTTAGAGAAGGCATGCATGTGGTGTTGGCTGGAAAACCGAACGTCGGAAAATCGAGCCTGCTAAACCTGTTATCAGGAAAAGACTCGGCTATCGTCACTGCCACCGCCGGAACAACGCGGGATTTATTGAGAGAATTCATTCATCTGGATGGTATGCCGCTGCACCTGGTAGACACCGCCGGGTTGAGAAGTGGTAACGACGAAATAGAACAAGAAGGTATTAAGAGAGCCTGGCAGGAAATAGAGGTTGCTGACAGAGTATTATTGTTAGTTGATGCAACGGATAGTTATGAATGGCGCCCGGAACTCATAATGCCAGAATTTGTAAACAGGTTACCGAACAGAGATAACATTACAGTGGTCAGAAACAAAGTTGATTTGATAGATGATCTTACGAGTCTGGAGAATGAACCGCTCAGGGGAGATCTGATCAATGTATCTGCCAGAACAGGTTATGGTATTGACCAACTAAAAACACACTTGAAATCCTGCATGGGTTTCTCGTCATCGGGAGAAGGTAAATTTACAGCCCGTCGCCGTCATCTGGACGCGCTTGAACAAGCAAAAACCTGTATCCAGGAAGGAAGATCGCAGATGATTGAACATGAAGCCATTGAATTACTGGCGGAAAATTTGCGATGTGCGCAAGTCGCATTAACAGAAATTACCGGTGAATTTACTCCGGATGATCTGTTAGGTAGAGTTTTTTCGAGTTTTTGTATAGGTAAGTAACCGCCCGGCAAAAAGCGGTGCGACGAATCGGCGGTAAGTTGAGAAACCGCGGTGCATAAACCGTATAATAGTCTTCCGTCAACCAACTGCTGATAGATTCAGCGAAAGCAATAACCGCATCCCTGCCGAGGGAAGTACCTCGCTAGTTTATGGAACAAAGATGAAGGATCAACAGTTTGATGTCATAGTAGTGGGGGGTGGTCATGCCGGTACCGAAGCCGCTGCTGCCGCCGCTCGCATGGGATGTCACACACTGTTACTTACCCAGAATATCGATACCCTCGGACAAATGTCCTGCAACCCGGCGATAGGAGGTATTGGTAAAAGCCACCTGGTTAAGGAGATTGATGCATTAGGTGGCGTGATGGCCTTGGCGACGGATCGAGCGGGAATTCATTTTAAGACACTCAATTCTCGCAAGGGGCCAGCGGTCAGAGCGACCAGAGCCCAGACAGATCGTCTATTGTACAAACAGGCGATCAGACTCCACCTCCATCACCAGCCGTTACTGAGAGTGTTCCAACAGACGGTGGATGACTTGATAGTCGAGAGTGATCGCGTAACCGGCGTCATAACGCAAATGGGTTTGAAATTTTATGCGACTTCTGTTGTCTTGACCGTTGGTACGTTTCTGGGAGGTATTATTCACATAGGTATGGAAAACCGTAGTGGTGGCAGAGCAGGTGATCCGGCATCAAACAGATTGGCACAAAGACTAAGGGAGTTACCATTTAGGGTAGGTCGACTTAAGACGGGAACGCCGCCCAGAATAGATGGTAATAGCGTGGATTTCGCAGCCCTGGAAATTCAAGCTGGCGATTCCCCGGTACCCGTCATGTCATACATGGGCTCCGTAGATGACCACCCGAGACAAATGCCTTGCCACATCACCCATACCAATGAAAAGACCCATGAAATCATTCGGCAAGGATTGGATAGGTCGCCGCTGTTCACTGGAGTAATAGACGGTACAGGACCTCGATACTGTCCGTCGATCGAAGATAAAATAGTCCGATTTTCCGACAAGGCCAGCCACCAGATATTTGTGGAACCGGAGGGCTTAACGACAAGTGAGCTCTATCCAAATGGCATATCTACCAGCCTGCCATTTGATGTCCAGCAGGCTCTCGTCAAAAGCATCAAAGGGTTTGAACAGGCGGTGATCTGCCGACCCGGTTACGCAATAGAGTATGATTACTTTGATCCGAGAGATTTGAAGTACAGTCTTGAAACCCGGCATTTACAGGGCTTGTATTTTGCCGGGCAGATAAATGGTACAACCGGATACGAAGAAGCTGCCGCCCAGGGGCTTTTAGCAGGTCTCAATGCCGCACGCGCCGTGCGGGACCAGGAACCATGGCACCCGCGCAGAGATGAGGGGTACATTGGAGTACTGGTTGATGACCTGATTACGCTTGGAACCAGTGAACCATACCGGATGTTCACTAGCCGGGCAGAATACAGGCTGCTACTCAGACAAGATAACGCAGATCGAAGACTCACGGAAACAGGCAGGTCGCTTGGACTGGTCGATGATGCGCGTTGGCAGAGACTGTGTTACAAAAAAGAACAGATTGATGAGCGAAAAAAGAAGCTGACGGAGCGCTGGATACAACCTGGGAGCAACGAAGCCAGAGGCGTGAATGATCTCGTTGAAAAACCACTGACCAGGGAATACAGCCTGAGTGAATTGCTAAAAAGACCGCACCTGCACATGCCTGAATTACTGAAAGTTACTGGATTGGATTGGCCAGGTGAAGAGATCAATGAGCAAGTAGAGATCGATATAAAATATGAAGGTTACATTAGCCGGCAAGCTGAGGAAATAGAGAGACTCAAGCTACAAGAAAACACAAAAATACCAGCAGACATAGCCTATGGAGAAATTGCCGGTCTATCCACTGAAGTACGCCAGAAACTGGCATCTGTAAAACCTTTCTCCATAGGGCAGGCAAGCCGAATCTCCGGTGTTACACCAGCCGCTGTCTCATTATTGCTGATTCATTTGAAGAAAAAGGCGGGTCGGATGCCCGGAGAGATGGGGGAACAAGTTGTTCAGAAATAGA
>CAZNFE010000019.1:0-16332 GCA_964571945.1 uncultured Pseudomonadales bacterium | reverse complement strand
GAAAGTGAAAACGCAGACCAATAATCTTGAGGAAATCGCTGTCCCCGAGATAGATGAGATGATTAATCGCTATCGAGCTTCCGCCGACAAGGAGGAAATGATTCAACTCGCGCATAAGCTGGATGAGACCCTGTACGACTATGCCTCCTTCGTACCTGGATTCAAGCAGTCTTTCTATCGTCTTGGTTACTGGCGCTGGATTCGCTATCCGGATGATTTCAATCTCAAACATAGTTCAAATGCAGGCAGATATTTCGTCCACTGGATCGATACCGACTTGAAGAAAGAGACGCTGGCAGCAAGAAAATCCGGCAAGACATTTCCAGCTTCGATCAAGGTATATGATCAGTACAAGGTAAACGGGTCGTGATGCCAGAGACTGACAATCTGCTGGAGATACACCATCTCATGACGGAGTTTGATACCGATGAAGGCCGTGTGAGAGCTGTAGATGATATAAGTTTTACCATACGGCCAGGTGAGACAGTGGGTCTGGTGGGTGAATCCGGCTGCGGTAAGAGTGTTACTGCCCTGTCAATTATGCAGCTTTTACCACAGCCTATGGGTCGGATTGCAGCAGGCGAGATTATCTTCAATGGTGATAATCTGTGCAATCTGCCTCACACTGCCATGGAAAAAATCCGCGGTGGCGATATCGGCATGGTTTTCCAGGAACCCATGACTGCACTCAACCCGGTTCACACCATCGGTAAACAGTTAGCAGAGGTGATCCAGCTGCATATGCCTGTTTCCACGAAGGAAGCAGTGACAAGAGCTATCAGAATCCTTGAGAAAGTTGGTATTCCATCCGCTGAAGTTCGTATGGGAGAGTATCCACATCAGTTATCCGGGGGCATGCGGCAGCGGGTCATTATCGCCATGGCTCTGGTTTGCAATCCTGCGCTGCTCATCGCTGATGAACCAACCACAGCTCTGGATGTCACCATTCAGGCGCAAATTCTGGAATTGATACAGCAATTGCAAAAAGAGCTTGGCATGTCGGTACTGCTTATCACCCACGACCTGGGTGTTATCGCGGAGACTTGCGATCGAGTGGTGGTGATGTACGCGGGTAAGCTGGTTGAAAAGGGTAACGTGTTCGATGTGTTCGATAAGCCTTCACACCCATACACAAAGGGTCTGCTGGATTCCATACCCCGCCTACAGGATGAGAACAAGAGTCGACTCAGGACTATCGAGGGTATTGTACCGGGATTGATGGACCTGCCTCACGGCTGCCGGTTTGAAAATCGGTGTCCCTATAGCCAGGTAGAATGCATCGCTGATTCGCCGCTCACAGAGCAAATTACTACAGAACATGAAGTAAGTTGTTATCATTGGCGCAACCTGATCGCGACGACTGTATAACACTGACAAATCCCGGGAGTACAAGTTGTCTGCACCATCTTTACTAGCAATAAATGCACTGAAAATGCACTTTCCGGTCAGGCAGGGAATTCTACTCAAAACCAGCACCTATAACAGGGCTGTCGATGGTGTATCCCTGACGATTGATTCCGGTGAGACACTGGGCCTGGTGGGTGAATCCGGATGTGGCAAGTCCACTCTGGGTCGCTGCATCGTCCGCCTTTACGATCCAACGGACGGTGAAATTACCTTCGAAGGACGCAACATCACTCACCTGAAGGGAGGTGAGCTGTTACCAATCCGCCAGAACATCCAGATGATATTTCAGGATCCAATGGAATCGTTAAATTCAAGGCATACAGTTGGGGATATCCTGGAGGAACCGTTTATTGTGCACAAGGCAGGTGCACATGAGTGGCGACAGAAAAAGGTCAGCGATCTGTTAGACATTGTGGGTCTTCCGAAACGCTCGGCAACCCGTTACCCCTTCGAATTTTCCGGTGGTCAGCGGCAGCGAATTGGTATTGCCAGGTCGATCGCTCTGAATCCAAAGTTAATCATTTGTGACGAACCGGTATCTGCATTGGATGTTTCAATCCAGAGTCAAATACTTAATCTGTTGATCGATCTGCAGCAGGAGTTTAATTTATCCTATCTTTTCATCGCGCATGACCTGGCTGTTGTAAAACACATCTCGGATCGCATCGCTATCATGTATCTTGGCAAAATTGTCGAATCTGGTGACAGCCAGGAAATTTACCATCGCCCGAAACATCCTTATACCAGAGCCCTTATCTCTGCCATTCCGAACCCGGATCCGCACCATATATCAAAACGGCAAGTCCTCACGGGTGATGTACCCTCGCCAATTAATCCACCCAGTGGATGCTCATTTCACCCGCGCTGTCCCCACGTCCAGGATCAGTGTAAACACAGTGAGCCCGAATTAAGAACTACAAGTTCTACAACCCGGCTCGTCGCCTGCCACTTTGACTTCGATGGAAGCTCTGATTAAGCGGATGTTTGGTCAGAACAAGTGATACAGCAGCTTCAGCGGTTACCTGCGCCGCCTCAAACGCCATCAGGAAACAACTCGGGATATTTCTCCAGAATTTCCTGACGCAAATTGGCGATCAATCCACCCGTACTGGTTAACCCCCCATCCACAACCATCGCCTGACCGGTCACAAAAGCAGCATCGTCACTGGCTAGAAATACTGCCATCCCGGCGATATCTTCCGGCTCTCCCGATCTGGGAATTGGTTGAATCTGTGATAGAAAACCACGTGCAAAGTCAGCCGAGCTCTGATTGCTATCTGGCATTGTATCCAGACCGCCTGCAAAAATCCGGGTGGCGATTCCTCCGGGGCAAATGGCATTCACTCTGATATTGCATGCTGCCAGTTCCAGGGCAACTGACCGCGTCATCCCGATCACGCCGGCTTTAATTGCTGAATACACATGACCCCCCATACCTCCCTGGATACCGGCAACACTCGCTGTACTCAATATCGAACCGGCTTTCTGCGGGCGCATTACTCTGGCCGCGTGCTTCATACCCATCAGTACACCTTTAAACATCGCAGCCATGGTATAGTCGTATTCTTCGCCAAGATCAATCTCATGTATTTCACCGCCAACACCACCGAACCCGGCATTGTTGAACATCGTATCCAAACGACCCCAGGTATTTACGGCCAGGTCAACCGCTGCAATGACATCGTCTTCTCGTGACACATCAGCGTGGCAATACCGAACTGAATCACCCAGGGTCTCAGTCAACCCCCTACCCTTATCATCTTCGATATCAGCGATGACTACATTTGCCCCTTCCTCAACAAACCGTTTGACGCAACCCAAACCGATGCCATTGGTACCGCCGGTTATTAGCGCCACTTTTTGTTCAAGTCTACCCATGCCTTACTCCTCGTTTTTGCCTGGTGTGGAAACGGATCTGCCAGTTTTCACGCCGCCCCTATATTAATTGCGGCTACAGACTTCCTAATGCTGGATAGCCGCATGTTCCGGCTGCGGAGAAGAACCTGTTTCCTGGCTGCTCATGCAGTATCCCCATGATGATCGCATCATGTCAAATGTATGTTCCTGCAGCGATTGCTGACCGGGATGGTCACTAATTTGCTGCAAGCTGTTAAGATGAGCTACTGCTGATCTTTAACGGGCAAAAAGAAAACTTTACTCATGGAACATAACCACAAGGAATCAAGCAGAAAAACCATGCCCACTGCCATGCAGAGCACGAGCACGCAGATTACCAGACCAAAACTGACCATCAGCGCATGCTTCGTCCTGTTACTAATCGTAATTCTTCTTGAAATTTACGCACCAAGATCGAAAACCGCAGCAACGGACGAAAACATTCAGCCTGCCAGTGCACCTGCTCCGGCAGTTGTTGAACCGCGGAAAGATCGTGCTTTGGATGAGCATCAGTAACCGGGATATTTGCAGTTATTCTGCATCTGTTCATGCAAGAGGATTAATCATCCATTATGCCTGGTGAAGAATGGAACGGTTATTACTGGCTGCTGGGGTTTTCCTTTATTTCAGCACTTATCGCTTTTGTCGTGTTGCTCTTTGTCGAAGCCCCTTACGGCCGGTTCAATCGCAGCGGGTGGGGACCAGAGATCAGCAATCGCTGGGGCTGGTGCATCATGGAATCCCCAGCCGTCCTGGTATTCGGCTATCTGGTCCTGTCGGCACCTGAACAAAGCGCCATCCTCTGGTTGTTTTTGGTGATGTGGCAACTCCACTACATCCACCGGGCATTTATCTATCCTTTTACGCTAAAAAGTATTCACCCAATGCCATGGCTGGTAGTGGGGATGGCCGTTGGATTTAACATTCTGAACGGCTACCTGAATGGCACCAGCCTGCGCCTGAATGCTCAGGAATATGTCGCAACCGGTTGGTTTCTAAGCTGGCAGTTTCAAATCGGTCTGATCAGCTTTGCTGCAGGGACTGTCGTAAATAAATTGTCAGATGCAGAACTCCGAAGAATCAGATCTGATGCTACCGGAGCTTATGAGATCCCCACCAATTTTCTGCATAAGCACATCAGTTGTCCGAACTACCTGGGAGAAATCATACAATGGTGTGGCTGGGCACTGGCTACCTGGTCTCTCGCGGGCCTTTCTTTTGCTATCTGGACGATTGCCAACCTGTTGCCCAGAGCACTCGCAACGCATCGCTGGTACCTGCGGAATTTCCCGGACTATCCCCCTCGCAAAGCACTGATCCCAGGCATCTTGTAACTGCCTTGTGCATTCAGAGCAGATGTCTTTTCTCTATCTGATCGGTATAATTCCTGCTGCTGGCATGCCTGCCTCATCTGTTTTGTCAGTCGGGATGGAGTTCCCGTACCCGCCGTTGTGGCTGATGACTCCTGTTAACTGATAACCCGCCAGAACGCACTCGCGCCGCGTCGTGCCGGTGTTGAGCGGTCCGAAGGAGCAAGCATGGCGTTTAGCATCGCTGAACTTATTATCATTTCGTTGCTGGTAGACTGGGCATTCAGAAAACTGCAGCTACCCGGGCTGATTGGCATGTTGTTCGCTGGTATCCTGCTGGGTCCGTATGCTCTGGGTTGGCTGGATCCCGCCCTGCTGAATGTATCACCGGATCTGCGACTATTCGCATTGATTGTTATTTTGTTGCGGGCCGGTCTGGAACTCAGCCGCAAAAGCCTGCAACGAGTCGGGCGGATGGTGCTGCTGCTCGCGGTAGTTCCGGCAGTGTTCGAGATAGGTGCAGTAACAGCTCTCGGGCCCAGGCTGCTGGGCCTTACGTGGCTGGAGTCAGCCATATTGGGTGCCATACTGGGAGCAGTCTCACCGGCAGTGGTGGTTCCCTTGATGATCGATCTGATCGACCAGCGGCGTGGTGCGGAAAAGGGCATTCCCACCCTGGTACTGGCTGCATCTTCGATTGATGATGTCACCGTCATCGTGATTTACAGCGTACTGCTGGGTGCCTATACCGGACAACAGATGAATATTACCTGGCAACTGCTGGGAATTCCGGTATCCATTTTGCTGGGTATCATTGTCGGACTAGCCATGGGGATGATTCTTTACCGGCTGTTTGACCGTTACCAGCCACGTGCCACCAAGATGGCGCTGGTGGTAATGGGGATTGCAATTCTGCTGGTGCATGCTGAACATCAGCTGCAGGGACTAGTGCCGTTCGCGGCACTATTAGCGGTAATGAGCCTCGGTTTTGTGCTGCTGGAACGCCGCGAGCATTTCGCGCATAAATTGTCAGCAAAGTTCGGTAAGATCTGGATCTTTGCTGAGATTCTATTGTTTACCCTGGTCGGTGCCCAGGTGAATATTCACGTTGCCCTGCAAACCGGCCTGGCTGGCGCTGCGCTGATTTTCCTCGCTCTGATTGCTCGCAGCATCGGTACCTGGTTGAGCCTGTTGGGCAGTGACCTTACCCGGGATGAACGATGGTTCGTGGTGATTGCATACCTGCCGAAGGCGACCGTCCAGGCTGCCATCGGCGCAGCACCACTGGTAGCGATGCAGGCCTCGGGTATGGCCACAGGTCCGGGTCAGGTGATCCTGGCTACCGCCGTGCTGAGTATTCTGCTCACTGCCCCCGTCGGCGCCTGGGCTATCACCGTGACCGGTCAGAAGGTGCTGAAGGTGGCACCAGTGGATTTCCCGGAAGACCAGCGTGTTGCTGCGCTTGAAAGTGACGAGCACGGTGAAATTCTGATTTGAGTAAGATCAGAACAGGATTCAGATGTTGCATCTGAGCAGTCGCTGCAAAAGCAATAACATCTAAGGTAAATTCGCCCTGCGGATGCTGCACAACCCAGGCTGCCTTCCAGCCACGCACGTTAATGAATGCTTGACACAATGCTGAATATACTGGAATAGTAGACACATTATGAATGCATTGAGTATCCCTGCTCTGACAATGGCCGCTGTGTCTATCTACGTAGGTAGCTATCACACCCTAATCTATCTTAGAAGACCTGCTGACCAAAACGACCTGACCTTCGCACTGACCTGCCTGGCAGTCGGCGTTTACGATATTCTATGTGCCGGTTTATACAGTGTCACAACTCCGCAAGAAGGCGTCCTGTGGCAGCGCTATCAATTGATGACTATCGATCTCATCAGCATCACCCTGCTCTGGTTCCTGATCAGCTACACGGCGCATCAGGCCAGAATAATCGACTATACGTTTACTATCATGCTCGGTATCGCATCATTGCTTGCACTGTTTGACCGAAGCAGCCTGACCTGGCTCGATCAACCCCTGACAAAGACTTTTCAGCTGCCTTATTCGCAGATCGATATTACTTATTACGAGATGGCACCAGGACTGTTCACCAATTTCCAGGCGCTGATCCTGGCACTGGTTTACCTCTACTTCTTATGGATCAGTGCACTCTTTTTCCGGACGGGAGATCGAAAAAAAGCCATACCTTTGTTAATGGGAATTCTGGTTTTTATCGTATCAGTAGTCAGCGATACGCTGGTCAGCATGGGTGTGTACAATTTCCTTTACCTGATTGAATATGGTTACTTCGCGATGATACTGGCAATGGCTTATGCTCTTTCCAGTGAAATCGTATCTGCAGGCATCGTGAAGGCATCACTGCAAAATAGCGAACTCAAGTATCGGCAGATCTTTGATAATATCCAGGATGTCTACTATGAGACAAATCTGGAAGGCATCATCACAGAGATCAGTCCTTCCATCGAGGCAATCTCCAATTACCGGAGAAAAGAGCTGTTGGGCAAACACCTGGATGAGCTATATGTCGATCCCCTGGAAAGACGAAGGTTCACCCATAATCTGCTTCGTGACCACAGGGTTTCTGACTATGGTGTAAATCTCACGGATAAGCACGGTGCGCAGCATTTCTGCTCGGTAACGGCAAAACTGATCGCCGATGCGGAAGGTAACCTGACTAAAATAGTTGGATCGATGCGAGATATCACTACCAGACAGCAGGCCGAACAATCGCTGCAACAGAGCGAGGTGAGATACCGTAAGCTGATTCAAAACCAACCATCAGCCTTTGTATATAGTGAAATTATCCTGGATGACGAAGGTCAACCGTACGATTATCGGATCCTGGACTGCAACTCCATTCTGGAAAAAATCACTGGTTTTAAAGCAGCAGATCTAGTCGGCAAGACCTATCGGCAAATGATGCCAAATGTTGCACCCCGCTGGCTGGAGGCGTTTGGGAAAGTGGCTGCAACTGGCGCATCCGCTGTGTACGAAGATTTCAGCGATGCCCTGAACAAACATTTTCGCGTTACCGCCTATTCGCCAGAGCCGGGTAAATTTGCCGCGATACTTGATGATATTACGGATCGCAAGCGCGCTGAGGATGAATTGCTTAAAACGGAAAGACTCGAATCCCTCGGCGTGCTTGCCGGGGGTATTGCTCACGACCTGAATAATTTTTTGACCGGAATCGTTGGCAATATTGAACTGGCAATGATGGATACGGATCCGGCAGAGCAGCAGAACCGGTTGGAGCGAGCGGGGCAGGAAGCCATGAAAGTCAAAAATCTGACCCAGCAATTACTTACCTTCTCGAAAGGAGGTACTCCCGTATCTGAGGTTTGCGATCTCAGGGAATTACTAACAGAGACGGTGAATTTCACACTGAGCGGATCAAATGCCCGCTGTGAATATGCACTGCCAGCAGTTGCCTACCCGGTTAAAATCGATAAGGGACAGATCAGGCAGGTAATCAATAATCTAATCATCAATGCACAAGAAGCGATGCCGGATGGCGGAGTGATCAGGGTTTCAGAAGAAAAGGTTGAGCTGTATGGCGAACATGATATCCCACTGGATGATGGAGTCTATGTATGCATCTCAGTTGAAGATGAAGGAGTGGGCATACCCGAAGCTGATCGAAAGAACGTGTTTGATCCTTTTTTCACTACCAAACCTACAGGGAACGGTATCGGTCTGGCGACCGCCTATTCGATCATCAAACAGCATGAAGGATTGCTGTTGCTGGAATCAGAAGAGGGTGCGGGAACACGATTTGATATCTATCTGCCGCTATCCATAGAAGAAATCCCTGAACAACGAGTCGCTGAAGAGAGGCTCTCCGCGACGGGTGAGCGCAGGATTCTGCTGATGGATGATCAGGAATCCATCCGGGATATGGTGGGCCGTTCTCTGGGTGAACTTGGCTATGAAGTGGTAACCTGCGCAGAGGGCACCGAAGTGATTGCCGAATACCGCAAAGCAATGCAAGCCGGAAACCCATTCAGTGCAGCGATTCTTGACCTGACCATCCCCGGCGGGATGGGTGGCAAAGAGGCGATTGGCCAGCTACGGGAGCTGGACCCTGATGTCATCGCGATTGTTGCCAGTGGTTATTCTAATGATGCAATAATCACAAACTACCGTGAGTATGGCTTCAAAGGCGCAATCGAAAAACCGTTCAGGATAGATCGACTGAGCATCCTCCTGCATGAAGTTCTCACAAACAATCAGTCCTCTTCAGACTAATCCTGCTTTCTTCAGGAGTTACCGATACCAGACCGGCCGTATTTTTATCATCACTTCTAAATAACAAATCTACCAATGCGGGTTTGGTAGTCCCCGGTTTTTCTTCGTGGCACCAGCAGCATTACTCGGCAGTGCCCGTGTATCACGGAAATATTGGCGGTCAAGTATTACAAATAGCGATTTCCGGGTGAGTTTGATAACGTATCTTACAGGGTTTAAAAATCCCTCTAGATTCCGAACGCTCTGAAACACGAGATCGTGTTATAGATCGGGACCACCAATGCTAAAAGGATAGGTATCGCTGCAGGAAATCCGTTTCGTGAACACTTCTCCAGAAATAGCCAACGTTACCCTTTCAGCGCCTGATCGACTGTTATCCAGGCTTGGTATACGTCCGGAAGAACAGCAGGTTACGCTACTGCTTTTTTCAAATATTTTCTTCGGCGGACTTACTGTCGGGATGATTCGAGTCTGTGCCTATACCCTGTTCCTGGCTCATTTTAAATCTGCTCAACTGGCTTACATCGCTATACTTCTGGCTATCGTCGGTACTTTTGCGACATTGTGCATAAACTGGTTAACAAGACATCTCTCCGTGAGGGGATATATCTATACAATACTCGCCGTATTGCTGATCGGCTTGTTGGGTTTTCGCCTTTTCTTGGCAAATTCCAGCTCCAGCAAATTGATCTTTTTCCTGCCATTGTGGTTTGAAGTTGCTTACATGCTCGTCAGCCTGCAGTTTACCGCGCTGCTATCCCGGCTCTTTAACGTCAGGCAGGCTAAACGATTGGCCGGAATCACCCGGTCGGGTGAATTTCTTGCTGAAATTCTCGGCGGATTTTCTGTTGTCTTTCTGCTCTCAATAATCGAAGTTGAGGATCTTTTACTGGTCGCATTCATGTCAACGGTATGTGTCTTTCTATCCGTACAGAAGATCGCTGTCCGATTCAATTCGAAGTTACAGCTAACGACTGAGGATATGGCTGCAGCAGAAGAACACGGAGGTCAACTCCTGCCTCTGCTCAAGCAGCCCTACGTGCGCCTGATCAGCGTCTGTTATGCGCTTTACATTTTCGCCTACTTCTTCCTGGACGTAACATTTTACGATCTGGCTTCCAGACAATTTCAAGATCAGCATGAACTGGCAGCCTTCCTTGGCCAGTTCTTCGCAACGACCGGATTTCTAACACTGTTGTCACTGGCATTTGTGTTTGCACCCTTTCTCAGGCGATTCGGCATATTGGGTGCCTTAATCTCATTCCCGGCCATCATCGCTATGGGCTCTTTACTGGTCGCCCTGTTCGACCTGGCTGGATTTCCTATTGCGATAGTCTTTGGTGCCATGGTACTAACCAACGGATTTCGATTTGTACTGCAGTCTTCGATCTGGCGACCCTGCATCGCGATCCTGTTTCAGGTTATGCCGGATCGCAGCAAACATAGATCAAACACACTAATCGAAGGCATTGTCGATCCATTGTCTGGTGGTCTGGCTGGGATCACGTTGTTCTTCCTGACTGTTTTTCTGGGCTGGAAATCCATGCCCCTCCTGTTGCTGCTTGCTGCCTTGTTGACCATCTGGGTAGGCTGCTCCTTCATGGTTCGAAAAATGTATCTTTCGAATCTGGTTCTTACATTACAGAAGCGCAAGTTAGGTGAACTGACGTTATCGGAACTGGACAGAAAGAGTCTGGATATTATCGAGAGCAGGCTTGAAAGTGAACACCCTGCGGAGGTGCTTTACTGCCTGGACCTGCTTGAAGGATTGCAACACAAGCACCTCTCTGACTTGCTCTGTACCGTTCTTGACCATCAGTCTGCCACTGTCCGCATGGATGTTTTGCGCAGGATTGAACGGATGCATCTGGATTCTGCTACTAAACAGGTAGCCAGGTTATTTGACAAAGAACTGGATGTCGAAGTATTAGGTCAGGCCTTTATAACTTACGGTACGCTGGGTGCAAAAGATACCAGAACGATACTCAAACCATTTCTGCAGATTAAAACCTACCATTTGCACAAAGGGGCATTAGTGGGGATGCTAAGATTCGACGCAAACGATGATGAAGCAATTCACCACCTGACAAGTCTCGCGCATGCCAGCGATACTGAAGACCGGAAATTCGCAGCAACCGTCGCGGGCGAACTTGGTGACAAGGCTTATTCAAACCTGCTGCAGGAACTACTCAACGACTCTGACATTGAGACCGTGCAACAAGCATTAATTGCGACCGAAAAGATTGATGATGACCGTCTGATACCCCCGATAGTCTCGAAACTTGCGCAGTTAAAGCTACAACCACTGGCGACAAGAATATTGAAAAGAAAGGGGGAATGTGCACTTCCAGAACTGGAAAAAGTTTTTACATCTACTACTGCAGGTGACAAAGAAAGATACCTGATAATCGACATAATCGGTGAAATTGGAACCCCGCAGGGTATCCGCATTCTTTGCAGACTCGTTACTGTGCAATCACCAGAAATCAAACACAGGGTTTACCTCGCGCTGGCAAATTTGCATTATCAGGCAGACGACAACGATAAATATATCTATGCAAGTCTGGTGGAAGAGGAAGTGAACCTCATCACGTGGTTACTGGCTGCGATAGAAGACCTGGCTGTTGACGGAGATTATGGAATCATTCAGCGTGCATTGACGACGGAACTGGATCAACATAGAGACAATATGCTGCTATTGATCTCATTTCTCTACACGTCGGTTGTGATGCTGGATACCCGTGCGAATATAGATAGCAACGTAATGGATCTGAGAATCTTCTCACTCGAAGTGCTGGACAACATACTAAATAGCGAGATCAAACAGATTGTACTGCCCATTCTTGAGGATCTGAGTGTCACAGAAAAACTTGAAATATTATGCATGAAATTTCCACAGGTGAGGTATTCTGCCCAAGACAGACTCAATAATGTGATCATGAGACATTACGACGCGGCCAGCGACTGGACCAGGGCTTGCTTGCTATTGCAGATTGGCAAGGATCGATTGCTGGAACACAACAACGTCATATCCGGCGCATTGCTGAATCAAGTTCCCCTGGTCCGTGAGACAGCACTATGGGCGTATGCGAGTTTAGCCCCAGATGGCCTGAGCAGCACTCTGCAGGAAATGACACATGATGCAGTTCCAAATATCGTTGCACTTGCGGAACTATTGCTGCAGGACAACCCGGCCGCTGCATTTTTGGCTGAATCGTAATATGGCAATCCCACGGGCTTTATCGGGTACAGATTATTTTCTGTGTTTGTTCACAAAAAGGAAAAATACGCACACGACTTATGTTACTCACAATTGAAAAAGTATTGATTCTGAAATCTGTGCACCTATTCTCATCTGTGCCGGAACCGCAGTTGGTCGAAATCGCGAACATTATCGAGATTGCCGAGTACCAGAATGGCGATGTAATTATGGACAAGGGCGATCTCGGCTCATCGATGTACATTGTTACCGAAGGTCGTGTTCGCTGTTATTCAGGCGACACCGAACTCGGTACTCTGGGCTCTCGTGCAGTTTTTGGCGAACTGTCCGCACTTGATCCGGAACCCCGAGCCGCATCCGTACAGGCACTCGAAGATTGCACTCTACTCAAGCTGGAAGGTGAGATGCTGTACGAGCTAATGGCAATCAACAGGGAACTAACCCGCGGTATCATCCATGTTCTATGTGACTATGCCCGGACCAATTTGGCTTTGGAGCGGTAACCCCTGTCAGATCTCGTCCCCTGGTTGATCCAGATACTCGCTCAGACCATAACCCACGTGTTCACCATCAAGTGTGTACTCCGTCATGCCTTCACCAATATAGGTAATCTCGTCAGAACGGCGATTGCGAAGTGGAATGAATCCTTTCACTTTACCTTCCAGGACGTGCTCATCACCATTTTCCAGTTTTATTTTTGCGCTCATGCCGGTATGAAATCTGCTACCCTGCTGATACTGCGATTTAAGGTCGATATCCGTAATCCGGATAAAATCACTGCCTTTGTGGAACATGCCACCCGAATGCAAGCCCGATAGCGAGATGACCATACCAAGATCATCACCGTAATTACCTGTAATCCACCGATAGGAGCGGGTTGATTGCCAGTACCTGGGTCCCCATGAGTGATCCCGCAGACCATGTCCCTTGATTTCTACTGGATCCTCTCCTTCAACTATGATGGTTCCAGATACTTTCATGTGTTGTTCGTAGTGAGCTCTGGCGAAATCATTTCCATCACCTGCTTCACCTACATGACCATACATGGGTCCCACACCTTCATGGACAAGATCTACCCCAATCTTCTTAAAAGGATTGTTCTTGAAGGCACTTCCAGGATCTTTCATATCTTCCGGATTCACCATAAACAATGCAGATCCTTCATAGCGAGTTCTGATTTTCTCCCCTGGTTCAAGAACTTCTACTTTTGCTCCACCGGCATCCCAGGCATCATTATTACTTATCTCAGGTTTCTTGTAGTTAAAAAAAACCGACCCATCCGAATTGTAAATGATGACCGTCATCTCTGCGTAACCCTCATTGGCTCGATTCCCCATGCGAATAAAACCACCCCGGTTATGCAGCGGATCAAAAAAATTGAAGTACACAGATTCATTAAAGTTCTCTTCTGTACCTAGTGGGTGAGTGTAATCATCTTCTGGTTTGATATTTCCTACGATGTTTACCATGCCTGCTCTCCGGTTACGCTTTGATTCCGATCTCGGTTTGTACACTGCACCTATCATAGTCTAAAAATCAATCTACAGACAGGCAGTAACCAGTGAATGTATAATGCCTTTCCTTCGAGAACTAAAGGTCCCTGTGTTATATGCCGCACTCTCTGGATCCTGTACAGGTTGCCCAAAAATACGTGGATGAAGTCCGGGATGAGATTCAAGCCCTGGACAGCACAATTCGAGTGATCGGATTTGTTGCCAATAACGATCCGCCTTCGATCGCTTATGCAAATGCAACCCAACAGAGATTTGACGATGTCGGGATCAGGTATGATTTGCGCACTATTGCTCGACTGGATCTGGAAGCAGCGATTATCGAGGCGAACGAAAATCCAGGCGTTCACGGCCTGTTCGTCTATCTGCCAATATTCAATAATGAGCAGGATATAATCCTGCGAAATCTGGTAGATTTTCGGAAAGATATCGAAGGTGGAGGGCGATACTGGACTCAAAAGCTTTATAACAATGACAGGTTCGCGGTAGCTAATGACAAGACTAAAAAAGCACTGCTTCCCTGCACACCGCTGGCTATCACCAAGATGCTTACGGAAGCCGGGATTTATCATCTGGATATTGACCTCCCCGTAGCCGATAAAGTCATCACGATATTCAATCGCAGTGAAGTTGTGGGTCGCCCGTTGGCCTCGATGCTATCTAATGATGGCGCTCTTGTTTATTCATTTGACATCAATGGCCCGCTTGCTTTTAGCAATGGCAAACCTTCAGAAATCAAGATTTCCAGAGCGCAGGCTCTGAAAGAGTCCGATATTGTAATCACCGGGGTCCCCCACGAGAATTTTGTTCAGGTGTCGGCGGCAGAAATCAGGCAAGATGCAACTTGCCTGAATTTCTCTTTTTATCCCAATTTCGATAAGGACATAACCACCCGCGCTGGTATCTTTATCCCCCGGGTAGGACCTGTGACCGTCGCTATGTGTCTAAGGAATGCAGTCCGTCTTTACAAGAATTTTCATCAGAGACAAGCCGATGACTAAATCTGTCAATCTTCAGTTGGCGAAGCTGGATATAGATTCCTACCTTGCCAGCCTGGCAAGTTCAGCTGCCACTCCTGGTGGTGGAGCGGTTGCCGGTTTGACCGGAGCTCAGGCAGCAGCTCTGTTGTGCATGGTGTGTAATCTAAGCCAGGGTCACTCTGCGGAATGTAACGAACGCATAAGTGAAATAAACCAATTCTGTGAAACTGCAAGAGAGGAGCTGCTGTATCTGGCAAATGAAGATGCGAAAGTATTTACACGTGTTATGAATGCCTACGGTCTGTCAAAATCGAACTCATCAGAAAAATCGGATCGACAAAAAGCTATTCAGGTAGCACTGGAAGATGCCGCAGAAGTACCGCATCGAGTAATGGAAAAAACCAGCCTTTTACTTCAGTTTGCTGAAGAACTGGCAGAGATTGGCAACCCGAATCTCATCTCTGATGTAGGTGTGGCTGTCCACCTGATAGAGGCAACTTTACACAGCGCGAAATTGAATGTCGTGGTCAATACCCGGCTGATAAAAAACGAATCTGTTGCCAGAGATTTCGATGCTTCTATAGAAAACATTCTGGAAATTCTGGCGCAATACAAGACCGTTATCCTGGACAAGGTACAATATAGTTTAAATCACTGAAGCGGCTAACACCCCGCTGATCTGACATAGTGGTCGACCTGATTCCTGATGCCATCGGCTAAATACCTGCTGTACGGATTTCAAGTCACTCTGACTGGTCGCTTTCAATCAACAATCGCCGGATAGATAATCGATTTTAGCTGACCTCTGAAATTAAACGTTCCCGATGGCATCAACTGGGTCATAAAAATCACGATCAGCTCTTCAACAGGATCAATCCAAAATATGGTGCTGGCCGCACCACCCCAATAATATTCACCGGTAGATCCGATTGCCTGGGCTGTGACCGGATCCAGTACCGTGGCAAATCCCAGACCGAAACCTACTCCTTCGTTGGTAGTTTCTGAGAAACCGTCATGGGCCATTTGGGTCAGATCCTGGTTATCCGTCAGGTGATTCCGCGTCATCAATGCAATGGTCCGAGGTCCAAGCAACCTGCAGCCATCCAGCTCTCCGCCATTTAGCAACATCTGGCAAAACCGGTAGTAATCTGCTCGTCATTTGACTTAAATAAAGGAACATAGTTAGAAAGGAACTTATCGGCGATTACCACACCGGCCGCATGTATAGAGGCATGTCGCGTTAGGCCTTCCAGCACCTGGGCCGTATCTATTAATTCCTTTATCCGGGGGTCATTTTTATACAGATGAGAAAATTTTAGACATACTTGTCTCTAAAACTTCAAGCGAGTCGACAAGAGATAGTTTTAGACAAAAACTTCGTAGCGGAGAGCTAAACGATAAAGAGGTTGAAATTCCTGTTGCAGCAAATGCATCAATGAATTTACCAAATTCGCCAATGTGCATTGTAGTTGTTGTTGGAACTAGTGCTTCTGCACCATACAAGTCCGTCAATATTGAATTATGCTCATCATAGTTTAATTCGATTAAAGCATCAACTAGTGCACTTTTAGTAGAATCAGACATGTCACTACTTACCATAAACACGTGTGATGGGACAGGGCCAATAGTAGTTACTGGACGTAGTTTCTTTTGATCCTCCAATTCAAGATATTTTTGGGGTGCAATATCAGAGCCAAATGCAACATCTACATTTTCATTTAGTAATAGTTGCAAT
>CAZNFE010000018.1:0-16407 GCA_964571945.1 uncultured Pseudomonadales bacterium | reverse complement strand
GTGGTACCATGGCCAGATCTGCCGCATCCAAGTCGAACGTCTTCCAACCGTTCTAGATCAGGTCGCCTGGCGTTGACACAAAAGACGACTGTCAATGCACGGCCACGTAGCCGTTGAGAGCCATATGTGCCCAGGTAGTGCGCCAGCGGACTGGAACAGCCAATACGGGAAACCGCCACGGTTTTTTCCGGCAGAACCTGCGCGTCACGGCAGACCTTATGTATGGCAGTCAGAATCCCGTGATCACCACAGCCTGGACACCAGCGAGGTTCAGCACCGCAATAATCATCCAGTGTGAAATACCGTTCGTTAACGTCGAGGGACCAATCCTCTTTTAATCCGAACATCAGGATTCTCCTTCCAGTTTTGCAACATTTGTTTTGATAACGTCATGTATTGTGCCCGGCTGCAGTGGATGTCCGCATACCACCGACCAGCATTCGACATCGACCAGAAACTGGGCGCGTAATAACAGTGCCAACTGGGAATAGCGCCTGTTTTCCGGTGTGATGCCAGGTGCATCAGGGGCATCACTGTAGTTGATCTCAACGGTCAGTACCTTCCTGAATCGGGAGAAAATCTCTTTCAGTCCCGGCTCAAGCGGTGACAGGAAGCGCAGATGAATGGATGACACCTTCAGGCCACCCTCCCTGGCTCGGTCGACGGCTTCCTCAATAGTCCCCAGGGTAGAACCCCAGCCTACCACCAGCAGGTCACCGTCTTCGTCACCATGAATTTCCGGTGGATTCAGGGTACTTGCCATGGTAGCCAGTTTTCGGCTGCGCATGTCTGTCCCTAGCTGATTGGACTTGGCATCGTACGCGATATGAGCGTGTTTATTATGGGCAAGCCCGGTCAGCACATATTCACCCCCTCTCATACCGGGAATCGGCCGATCGGATAAACCGGTTTCTTCATCCCAATCGTATGCCATCACATTTTTATCCCACGCTGACTGATCGATCGGTGCAGCGAATCCCTCCACCGATACCTCCGGGCGCTCGAATGGCTGTACACCGGTTGCCAGGTTAGTATCAGACAGGAGAAACACCGGTGTACGAAAGGCTTCTGCCAACTTGCGGGCCATAATGACGAAGTGGAAACACTCAGATATTGTGGCTGCGGCAATAATTATCTTTGGGGAATCACCGGCTGCCGCATAAAGTGCTGCGAGCAGATCACCCTGCTCAACCTTGGTCGGCAATCCTGTCGATGGTCCGCCACGCTGAACATCGATAATCACCAGTGGTATTTCCGCCATGGACGCCAGACCAATCATCTCTGTTTTAAGTGCAATACCCGGCCCGGAACTGATCGTACAGGCAGTCTTCCCGGCATAGGAGGCACCGATCGCAAAACCGGCAGCCGCTATTTCATCCTCCGCCTGGTGTACAAATCCGCCGGTCAGGTGGAAGTCCTCCGCCAGGTAGTGGGATGCGGATGTGGCTGGTGTGATCGGGTACATGGCAACCAATTCCATACCGGATGCAAGTACGCCCAGACCAATCGCCTGATTACCACTCATCACCACCGTTGGCTTGGATTCATCCCGTATGTATGCAGGCACCTCCCAGTGATAGTCAATATTCTCCTGGGCAAACGCATATCCGGCTTTAAACAGGTCATGATTCGATTTGATTACCTGCTCGCTTTTCTTCTTGAAGATCTTCGTGATTTCAGCCAGGGCAAGCTCGGCATCCCTGCTGTAAATATGACACAGCATTCCCAGCACGAACATGTTTTTACCCTTACGGGGGTCAGACACCAGTTTCAGGCATTCACGCTCGATGGGCAGTTCGTGGATAATCAAACCGGCTTCTCTGAATTCGGTCACGGCTTCCTGATACTGATCTCGAATCGATTCAAGCGGATCAGTGGCCCACATATTTTCCAATAATATGACTGTACCCTTCTTGTAAGCATCACTGTCAATTCGACCTTTGAGTACCTGCTCATTCAGGGCGACAACGAAATCCGCCTCATCGCCCATATTGGTCATATATTTGGATCCAAACCGAATCCGGATACCGCTGGCTCCCTCTGGTTCACGAGCGGGAGGCTGAATCTCGGCAGGAATAATCTCCACCGTCCACACGCCATTACCCATCTTGCCACTAACAGTGCCAAAGGTTTGTCCGCACTTCTGCGCCCCTTCCCCGGAATCACTCACAATTTCCAGAATATGTTCCTTGATCGACACCGCTCCTTCCCGCACTTCCGGGATAACGGTTTCTGCTTCCACTACATCTAATAGTTGAGATTGGTTCGTCATGTGTGTTCCTAATAATTCGCAAACAGGGTCGGCAGGTTTACTTACTCGTACCCGAAATATCGCCAGTTTATTGCTTACTTAAAAAAAGAGCCGTACAAGATTAAAGGATGCACAATCTCCCTGTGCACGCAATTCCTCTAATCAAATAGTAGCCCTTCAGTTATTGTCGATTATAGTAACTACAAATCGGAAAAATAAAATGATAGAGATCAAAGATCAGCAAATTTCGGACAAATATCACATGCAGCGCACTTTGCCAGCGCCAGGATCGGCTATTCACCAGCTACTTTTGTCGGTTTTTTAGCAGTACAGGTGCCTGGCACTTAAACTACCACTACGCCACTATCGCGGCGCTGCCCAAAAACAACGCTGTCACATAAATCAGCAGCTATTTTTCGCACGCATTATAATCCTTTTTTAGCAAAAAGTGACATACGTTTGACTGAAAACTGTGTCCGATTAAAGCAGATATGCCAATTCCGCCGTCGTGAATTCGTCCAGCAGATTGATGGTGTTTCGATAGAAAAGGGGCGGCTTCCTGTTATCGAGTTGTATCCTGATCTCGGGAACCCATTTGGTTAAATGCCTGTCGAGCAGATCTCTCTGGACCAGGCGGATGGATGTTACTTCTTCTGCAGCGGTGTTATCTGATTCCTTGTAAGTAAGAAACTGCAAAAATTCCAGCAGCGTGGGAATACTGTCTGGTAAATCCCCATCTTCAGCATGATCGATACTGAGGCCGAAAAAACGATAATAGCGCAGTAATTCTTCCATCACGTCACGACGGTTACCACTATATACACCGCCATACAGAGGACAGGGTTGCCCATCAATGGGCAGCTCGAATATTCGCATGTACTCGCTGGCAAGTTTGGATAAGGACCTGTCTAAATCGAAGTTACGAGCAGACCAGCACAATTGGTATGGCAATGCGCCTAACAATTCCAGAATCGATCGATCCCGATCGCCATTGCAGCAACTTTGCCACAGCTCATTGGTTGGATAGGTCAACATCTCAGCCAGCAACCTATACAGGGAACTCCGCTGTCGTGCTGCCAGCTGATGAATCACAGATTGGTCAGTCATTCCCGCGCCGGGGTGATCGCTCCAGAACGCCGGGATCCTGTTTGTAGGGTCCCAACATGTCATTCCAGTTACGCGAGATCAGAATATCCATCAATTCTGATTGCCCGCCTGCTGCAACCCTGCCTCGCTCCGCTTCAATGGTTGCCAACGCCTGCTCAACATTCGGACCAAACAATTTACGCAGTTCATCCATGGGGAACCTGGATTGAGTCTCATCAAACTCACCGTTTTCATTAAATGCAAGAGGCATGGTCGGCGGCACATAATATACATGTGGTTTTACCCCCAGATCCGGACGCAAAGGCAATGCGACCTGCCATTTGCTGACAAGCTTATTGATGTGACTTTCAGGATCATCCAGATACCCTACATGACGAACCCGACCGGGACACTGACGAACACACGCTGGTGCAACACCCGCCTCCAGCCTGGGATAGCAGGAAATACACTTCTGAGCGATCACCTGTTGCTCATTAAAATAGATTCGTTTGTAGGGGCAAGCTTCTGCACAGAAACGGTAACCGTGACAACGTTCCTCATCGATCAGGATGACGCCATCTTCTTCGCGACGATATATCGAGTCACGCGGGCATGCCTCAAGACAGGCCGGTTTTTCACAATTCATACACACCAATGGCAGGTAAAAGAAGAAGGAATTCGGATATTCCCCACCACCGACATCCTCATCCCAATTGGGCCCCCACTTCGGCGGTTTACCGTCGTGCTCCCTTGGCCGTAGGTAATCACGCTCGTCACCATCACTATCGCTACTGCGAAAGAAAACATTGTCATACTCGAAATCCCAGGCTTCTCCCCACTCGCCTTTTCCGGGCAGTTCTCCGGGTACCGGTTGCTCATTCCTGTACCCGCCACCCAGCTCAAATGCATTGCGGGGCGTCCCCTTACCCGGAATGGTGTTGACGATATTCCACCACATGGCGTCCCTGCCACCGCCGCGCGTCCATTGTGTTTTACAAGCGACACTACAGGTCTGGCAACCCAGACATTTATTCAGGTCGAATACCATCGCGAACTGATGGTTAGGAGTGGCAGCAGAGTTCATATTCGGTACACCTGTTAATTTTTGGATAAACATTTATGGAACGGCTGATGGGGTCCGATGGGCTGGGTCAGGAACTGATAATCAGCTGATGAAATTCAGGTGAGTAAGATTTCAGGCCCCCACGCTCCGAACCAGCCCCGCTCCATACTGCAAACGCGACCGGTATTTCTGCACTGCCTGCCATTGAAGGCGCGTCTGATTGCAGCGCCCGGGCGAATACAACCTGCCACTTGCCTTCCAGCCATCTGGAACGAGATTGCACACCATGTTCAACGGCTCGTTCCACCGTACCAATGCCCTTTGCTGTGATCGCAAACGGCCGATCAGTTCCCGCCCGCCAGTGCCAGGCAACGACCGGTTGTTCGGGACTGCCCATCGTCTGAAGATCGGCTGTGGTGCCGTTGGCTGGAAACAGTATGGCACAGGCATCAGCATAGACGTTGACATCATTGATGGATCTGTTCGGTTGCTCTGCATTCCATTGCAGCTTGATTGCCAGCGTATCGTCGTTATGAAGTGCCTGTACAATCACTTCGACTACCTGCCCGTGTCCTCTGTTCTGCCATGCTGTCTGCACATAGGCAGATGGTTGCTTATCCAAAGGCGTTGGCGTTAGTTTAACGACTGATTCCGCCATCTCACGCCAGGCAGCACTGTCAGGCGCCAGAATTTCACTCAGAGTGGACTGAAAATAGGTAGCATTGAGGGTTGATTCCTTCATGCCGACTCCTCGACTTTTTCCATGTCCAGGGCAACCTCTTTGGGAATATTATTCATGCTGAGATAAGCACCCCGATATTGCAGGTGCCCATAACCACCCACCATATTGGTCGGCTTCAACGGACTCGCAGCCAGGTGGTTCTGATTAGCGCCGTCCGGGAATTGGTATGATTCCCAGGCGTGATAGCAGATAATCTCTCCCGGTTGCACTGCAGTCGATACCTTTGCATGCAGTATCATCTCACCCACATCATTGAACAATCGGATCTTGTCATGATCCTCAATACCTCTTGTCCGGGCATCAACCGGACTCACATAAGCAACCGGGCCGCCTCTTTGTAATCGCAGCAGCTGTTCGTTAGCACGAAATATGGCATGTTGACTCCAGCGAGTGTGCCCACCCACCATGCGCAGTGGATAATTTCCACCGGCAGCCACGGGTTCCTTGTGCACCACCATCTGTTCACCGACTTCCATAAACCACTCGTGATCGATATAGAACTGTTGTCGACCGGTGAGTGTCGGCCAGGGATTTTTGTGCTGCACAAACCAGGCGAACTGATTAATCGGTTCGCTGTAATCGAAGTCACTCATCACCGCATTGAGTCCAATCGCCATCTGTATCGGCTCAATTTCCTTGATGGCGACCATGCCATCTTCCACTGCCTTGGCCCAGGGCTGCTCACCAAGATCACTGGCTTTGGTAATGGGAGAGTGGGTCATAATATAATCCAGCGCAGCAACTTCCCCTTCTTCTCCCTCTGTATAGGTACCATCGGCACTTAATTCATCATAGATTGTCGAAAGCGGACGTTCCTCTCCTTCGCTGTCCGTGAAGCTGTCTATGCCTCGGGCAATTGCTCTTTCCTGGATTTTTTTGGCTAGCAGCAGGATGATGTCCCATTCATGCCTGGACTCATAAAGTGCCGGAACTGCCCGGTCGCCAACGATGACATATGGCAGGTACGACTGGACATACTTGATGCCGGGTTTCTCATAGTAGCCGCATGCCGGGAGTATATAGTCAGACCACATTCCTGAAGTGGACATACGAAAATCGGTGGTCACAATCGTTTCGATATCCTTCCACAAACTATCTCTGATGGTCTTGCCATTGGGCCATCTACGCAGTGGATTAGGCCCTGAAAAGTAGAAAAATTTTGGTTTCTTAGGTGGTTCCGGTGAAATTGGCTGCCAGTTATTGTTGAATATTTCATCCATATACTCTTTGACAGGTCGCGGCAGTGCCGGGTCCGCATAGTCATCTCTGGCTGCAATTTCCCGCCACTTCGGGTCGTGTGCATACAGGAATGGAATAAGGGGCGTGGTGCGACGGCCTGAAGCCGTCATGTCGAACATCATTTTCGAGACATCCTGCATCTGTGCCCGATCCACCGGCATTTTCTCAGGCGGTTCAGTACGCATCCTTGCACCACCGGTATTAAGCGTTTGACCGGGCATTGGCCACCAGGTAGACACTTTGATACCGCAACCCGGCTTGCCACCAGAATTTCCGGTAAGGGCCATCAGGTACACCATGCCCCGCTGGAAGAGGTCTGAATGGTAGTGCTTGCACGCACCCCAGGAGGAGAAGATCATGGCTGATTTTACAGCAGCCATCTCTCTGGCAACCTGACGAATATTGGTGGCCGCTACGCCGGTAATCTTTGCCACTTGTTCCGGTGAATAGTCTTTGACATGCTTACGTAACAGTTCAAAAACCGGGCGCACCCTGACACTTTTTCCGCTCAACAGCTTTACCGTGTGAAAACCTTCAAGATCCGGGTCTTCATCATCATCCAATTCCAGGGTCATTACTTCCGAACCCCAGGTGCCGGAGGCAATCGTCTTGCGACCGTTTACCCGATTCCAGAAATAGAATTCGTCATCGGATCCGTCTTCTTCTACATCACTCTCTCTGAGAAAGCGTCCATTATCTGCGCGAACAAGGAATGGCAGATCGGTCTGTTCTTTGATGTATTCTCTGTCATACAAATCTTCTGTGAGGATCACGTGTGCCATGCCCAGGGCCAGCGCAGCGTCAGTGCCAACCCGTACATTCAGCCACCGATCCGCGTGAATTGCCGAGGCACTGAAATCAGGCGAAATGGTGACCACTTTGGCACCCCGGTATCGTGCCTCCCAGAGAAAATGCGCATCGGTAACCCGGGTATAGTTTGGATTTCCAATCCAGATCAGGATATAGTCAGAAAGGAACCAGTCGTCGGAAGTACCTTCGCTCATATAGGTACCCCAGCTCTGAATCAGTCCGACCGGCAGGTCCCCGACTCCAGCCCATGAATCAATGAAAGTGGCTTCCAGGCCACCGTTAAAAAGGTGCCCTTCAATGGTCGACCCAATGCCGTTATCGATGTTAGTCGTACCCTGATCGAACAGTATCGTATCGGTGCCGTGCTCGGTAATTACATCCAGCAGCTTGTCTGCAAGTTCTTCAGTAGCCTGATCCCAGGAAATGCGTTCCCACTCGCCAGCACCCCTTTCACCGACACGCTTTAGCGGATAGCGGACTCGTGTCGGATCATACATCTGTACCGAGTAGGCGCAACCGGCAGGACAACCCCTGGGATTGAAATCAGGTACTTCAGGGAACGATTGCGGGTAGTTGGCGTTTTGTTCTTCACGCCACACGATGCCATCCTTAACGTAGGCATCCAGAGAACACGCCGAAATACAATTGGTGCGCAGATGGGAGACATGCACGACCTTGTCCCAGGTCCACTCTTCCCGGTACACATCCTCCCAGCTTCGATATTGATATGGTTTGGATAATAAGTCTTCGAGCCGACTGGCGGCGTCAACGGGAGCAAGGCGATGTAAAGCAATCGCTTCGGTATGACTTGTCATGGGACGGACCTTTGGTCAGTTAAGCATCTGCATCCTTGCTGGAAGCACTATTTTTTGAGGCTTTGGTCTTACGAGTTTTCTTCGACCCCTTTTTACCGGCCTTGTTTTTCTTATCAGCATCCTTGAGTTTTTCGGGATCAATATTCAGAGAAAATGCAAACATATTCTTTCCTTCTTGTTAACCAATGGCCGACCCGTGCAGATCCAGCCTTGTGTGAGTAACGAGTTGTTTCAATAGCAGCGAATGAATTCCCATGACTGCCTGAAATCAATCTGATTCTCTCTCCGTAACCCTGTGACATCCAATAGTAATTGGGATGCATTTGATCCAGGTCAATTAAACCTGATCAGTTATGCTAATAACCTCGCTGTTTCGGGTGATATCGCGTATGTAATTCCCGTATCCACCGGCGGATTTCTCGTGACACTGGTACTCCATCAACTTAGTATTGATGGAGTACCAGTACATGACTGCCAATAAAATGAGGCATTAGATGAATCAGAAATTCTCTCTCATTCAAGTCGAAGACTTCCGCATCACAGAAGAGCCGTTTTATCTGCCCATCGCAGATGAGGTCGATCTGTTCGAATCTGCCTACAAGCAACATATGCCGGTTCTGTTGAAAGGGCCAACTGGTTGTGGGAAAACACGCTTCATCGAATACATGTCCTGGCGGTTACATCGGCGGGTAAGCGATCACGATGAAGAGGGAGTACCGCTGGTAACTGTTGCTTGTCACGAAGACCTGACAGCCTCCGATCTGGTTGGCAGGTATCTGCTTGAAGGTGAGAATACCCGCTGGATAGATGGCCCACTAACTCGTGCAGTCAAGGCGGGTGCAATCTGCTATCTGGATGAAGTTGTTGAAGCAAGAAAAGACACCACGGTCCTAATTCATCCACTGGCGGATTATCGTCGGTTACTACCCATCGAGAAACGTGGTGAATTACTCGAAGCCGCTGACGGTTTTTCACTGGTGATGTCATTCAATCCGGGTTATCAATCTGTACTCAAGGATCTCAAACATTCTACACGACAGCGCTTTATCGCAATCGAATTTGATTACCCGGGCAGGGATCAGGAGTCTGAAATTGTCCAGACAGAATCCGCCTGCACAGAGGAAGTTGCTGTGGCATTAGCCAAGTTGGGAGAGAAAGTCAGGCACCTGAAATCCCATGGTCTTGCCGAAGGAGTTTCTACGAGGCTACTGGTTTATGCAGGCAAACTGATTGCCGATGGAATCACCCCATTACGTGCTTGTCAGACCTCAATTATCTGCGCATTAACAGATGACAAAGAAGTACAACAGGCAATTCATGAAATCGTAGTCTCGATCTTCGAGGAATGAAAACAACTCGCCATCAAAAACTCACCTTTGACTACTCCACAGAACTGGCAGTGATTGATGTCAGGCTGGCTGACGAGTTAACCAAAGCAGCCATCGCAATAGACGATATTCTTCACGAGGAGGACTTCGCGATCTGGCTGAAAGCCGGAATACAAGTCGCACGGAATTTACCCGACACGCCATGGGTGGGCGTCACTTACTTTCGTAACAGCGAGGAAATACTGCATGTATCTGACCCAATCACTTTAATCCGTTGTGCTGATATTGCACTGGATCTGGCACATCGCTCAACTGATCTCGCCATCGCTTTTCTAATGGCAGCACCCTCCTTTTTGAGTTGTCGCAAGTCCATCGATTTGATTTCCTGGACAGCTATGGGTTCGCAGTTATGCACGGATAGCTGGAAGTCCATTGCCCTTGCGAGTTTATACTTTGAATACAGCCACCAGCTTTTGAAATCCACATCAGCAGCGTCATTCGAACAACTGCTTGTCGTGATAACCGAGTTGTCCCGACAATCCCTGGAAATGGCGTCAATCTGCCTCAGGGAAGCAGCGTCAATTCTTGCTTCGCTGCCCGAAATTCATCATCTTTCTTTTCTGAATATGGCTGGTGTAATTGTAAAGAACAACTGGTCCAATGCCTGGCTATACTTCGAGCAGGGACCCGGTTTACTGAAACAGTTTACATCCTCCGAGACAACGGCATTTTTGCTGCTGATCATTGCGATCATTAAAGATGGCTGTCAGGAACCATTTTTGCTGTTCGAGGAACTCTGCGTGGCTGTCGGGCAGATTGACACAAGTGAACGGGAAGAATTACGGCAACTGGCACAACAACTTGTCAACATCAGTTCATCGGCGACCGCTGAATTTTTAAAATCCGCACCCACGGTACGTGTTCGTATACCACCAACGGCTATGCAGCAGTGGGTGAGCCTGGGTTTACAATCATCCGGCGCAGAACATTCCTTCGCAGGTGGAAACGATGAGCAACTGGCAACTTACTTCCGGATGCAATCAGTTACCGCCGAGCGAGCAGTGGCTCAATTATCCGGCCGCGTTGATTTTGAGCAATCTGCAAATCTGCTGCGTTTATACGGGCAGGCGCTGGCAGGAGAAAAAGTACGTGTGCAACCTGTTTCACAACTGGTAAATCGCGGCCTGGGCTGGTCGCCAGATAAAAAACCAGCTACCGAAGGCACAGCTATTTATGTCCCTCCATACATTGATCTGTGCGCTGACCAAACCGGCAACCTGCAGATTTACAAGGTATGTATCGCACACCAGGCAGGGCGGATCGGATTTGGCACATTCGATTTTCGGTACGGTGAGAACGGCAGATATCTGACATCAACCGTAGCGATTCGAGAGCGTAACAATACATCGGATGCCATTACACCTGTGCAGAAATTTTTTGATCTGTTCCAAAGCAGATCCCTGATCGAGGGACTATTCTCTATAGTGGAAGACTATCGAGTCGACAGTTGCATACAATCAGAATACCCGGGACTGCGGAAGTGGATTTCCCGAACCAAAACTTATGAAGCCACCATCCGGCCCAATTTACCTGACCTGGGTCTGCGACAGGTATTCTCCGAAAATCTGTTGCGCGCTTCTCTTGGTGACTGGGATAGCATGCGTTGGCCGGCTGGTTTGAAAGCAATTATCGTGTCTGCATTGGGTGCCCTGCAGATCGTCTCAAAAACCGGATCAACTGTTCAGGACACATCAGAAATTGCGGCACACCTGTATGATCTTGCGATCGATATTCCCAACATACCGGCAAACAGGCTCGAGGATGACTGGATAGAAATAGGTGATCAGGATCTGCCGGACTCGATTACCAGACCTGATGTCAGTTCTATACTGAAAGCGAATGACCTGCACGGGATCACAGAGCTTCAATACAAAAATCCGCAATCGCCGGAGTTTTATGGTGATCTTAAACCCGAACTGGTGCAGACCCTCAACGAACTCCGAGATAGCCTCGGTGAAGAGAAGCCAACTCCTGAACAGCTGCAGGCAATGCTGGATAATTCGATCGAAGTTGAAAATGCAGACGCAGATTCAATCATCGAACAACTCGAACTGGAAAATTCCACCCTGTTTGTGGCCGCCGATGGTGAATTAGGCGCTGAGGATGAGAACCTTTCAGTTGCAGACACCGAGGAGATTATTAGCTGGGCAACATATGACGAGTGGGATTTTCGCGCGAATGACTATCTAAATTCATGGTGCCTGCTGGGTGAACGCCTGATTGCAGAAGGCAATATCACCTACTACGAACAAACTTTGCAACGAAATTCCGGACTTGTTAACAATATTCGCAGGCAATTTGAATTGATGCGTCCCGAATCACAGCGAAAGTTAAAAAATCTGGACGATGGACAGGAAATTGATCTGGACAAAGCAATCCGGTTCTTCATCGAAAAGAAAGCGGGCGTCGGTCCACGAGCTCGTTTTTATACTCGAAGAGACAAGATAGAACGAAGCGTAGCTGTTGCTTTCCTGTTGGATATGTCAGGATCAACCGATGAACCAATTAGTAATCTGAATCGCACATCGGGAATCGACCATCGGTCAAATCCGGTTTCAATCGAAGCGAAAAGCTCTGAGAAAAAGATTATCGATCTGGAGAAGGAAACTGCTGTATTGATTATTGAGGCACTGGAGGCTATCGGCGATCAATATGGGATATACGGCTTCTCCGGATATGGCCGCAAGGATGTTTCCTATCACATCATCAAGGAACTGGATCAGGAATTGGATGATGCCGTTAAGAAACGCATCGATTCGATCAAACCGCTGCGTTCCACTCGCATGGGAGCAGCAATCAGACACACGAATGCCAGGCTGCTGGAATGCACGGCAAAAGTACGGATTCTGATGCTGATTTCCGATGGCAGACCGCAGGATCAGGGTTATGGCCATAATCGGGATGATCAGGAATATGCAATTCACGATACAAAACAGGCTCTTATCGAAGGCAAGCAGGAAGGTATCGTACCGTTTCTCATTACCGTGGACGAAGAAGGCCATGATTACCTCAATGAGATATGTGGGGATATTGGTTATGAAGTAGTATCTGACATTGAATCTCTACCGCAGAGACTACCAACCATATACAGCTATCTGGCAACAAAGTGATAAAGACAGGTGCCACTACAGTATCCGGACTGACGATCAGACTAGGTTTCAGCTAAGACACAATATCCGGGGAGAAATGCTGTCTAAAGCTGTGCCTTTACCAACCAGCATGCACCATCGAGTGATAACCCCTGACTCGTCATGAAAGGCTGGACAGCTTCTCGAATCGAATCGATTGCCTTCACCCTGACTGGCTCATCCAATTCAGATAACAACCTCGCCATAGGACCGATATGTTCATAAAACTCAATAGCCTGATCGATATCGGGTGATTCACTAACGGCTAACGCCTGATCCACCGATTCTATGTTGATATTTCGAAACCCTGCCAGGCTGAGAACTGATGCCACATAATCCCTGTCCGAAAAAGCGAATGGCCCCGGTGCATGCGGATCTGTTACTGGAAGAGAAGGTAAATAGCCAGCCGCCGCGGCCATAGGAACGCGAACCCAGGCATTTTCTTCTGCTGGCCTCCAGCAGATAAAGCAGAGTCTTCCGGATTGATTGATTGCAGTGCTCAGATTTTTGAAAGCTGCGACGGGATCGACAAAGAACATCACGCCAAAACGAGAAAAAAGCAAGGAGTAACTTTTGTCGAAGGAATGTGTCAGGGCATCGGCCAGTACAAAATTAGCTGGATTCTCCGTTGCTGCAGCCCGTTTTCTGGCGATGTCCAGCATCGGTTCTGAAACATCGATACCGGTTACGCTGGCACCCAGATTAGCTAATGCAAGACTGGTCGCCCCGCAACCACAACCTATATCCAGAATTCGGTCCACACTACCAGCGCCCGACTCTTTCAGGGCGATCGCACTCAGCGGTTCCATCATTGCATCCAGTACCTGCTGATTTCTTGCCCAGGATTTACCCACCGGGCCATTCCAGACTGCAATCTGATCTGCATTCTGATTGGTCACTGCCACACTCATCTCCTTGCTCCCTTCCTGACATTAGCTCCAGAAACCGATTATCTGCCTCTTTCTCATCCTCCTGGAGAGATCTGATTCTACCAGCATTGCTCAGTCCGACGTTAGGTGTAAAATGGCAGGAGTTCCGACCAATTACGACCTATTCCGGAGTGTGAACATGATCTATCTGGAAGAAACTTTGAATCTTCAGCCAGCCACACCGAATACCCTGGATAAGTTCATCGAGTTTGCAACCAGCGACCTGATTCCGGCATATCATGATCTGGGCACTCGTCTGGTTGCCGCCTGGTACAGCCATGTAGAAGTGTTCTGCCAGGTAACCCAGACACTTGAATTTGAAGACCTGAATGCATTCAGTCATTATCGTTCCAACTTAATGACGGAATCTAATTGGCAATCGCTTTGCAGCAAACTGGAATCGTTTGCACCGGTGCGTCAACAACGTCTGCTCGAACCCCTGGTACCCGGGTTTTCGTCCATCCTGCATAAAGCCATGTCCGACAGTCAGGCAAATCCGCTAGGATCCTACAATCTGGCAATTCTGAAGGTAGCACCGAACAAAATGAACGACATGGTTAACGGATTAGCAGCGGTGGCAGAATCCGAAGCACTACCGATCATCATGAGTTGGCGACCCGTGGCGGGAAATCCCAACGAGATCATCGATCTCTGGAAAGGATCATTACAACAGACCGGATATCAATCAAAAGCTTCTTATGAAAGTGCCGGTTTCCCGGAAGAATGGTGGCAGAACCTCAGAATTATGGCCCCTGAGGAACGGCTGATATCTGTCTACACACTCCCGTACTCACCGCTCTTGTAGCTTTTATCAAGTAAAGAGACTGTCAGACACGAATTCTAATTCGCAGTGGTCGTGGCGAGAGAATAAATCAAAGGGAGGCATCAACAAAATGGTTCCTGTTAGTCAACAGATCACAGATATCCAACAGGCTCTGGATGAAAATCGTTATTCTATTGGCAGCTGGCAGAAGCTGGTATCTGCTGTGGAAGCACTAAGCCCTGCTGAAAGAGTTGCCTTTAGTGGATCAGTCAGCGACCTCGGAAACCGTGTGCATCAACGCCACGGCTATCCAGAGATCCCATTCCCTACCGGATTCCTGATGGAACTTGCACTGCTGGCACTGGGCTTGTATGTATTCATCCGTGGTGCCGAATCTCTGCTGCTTGCGATCGCAGCATCTTTGGCATTGATACTCAGCATGCAGCCATTTTTGAAAATCCTGACCGGATTCATACTGGGAGTTCGTTATGCATACGCCTTTCTGTTTTATATTGAACCGCGATTCAAGATGCAGTATGGCACTTATCTGTCATTGACGCCCATGCAACGAATCATCTTCCATACCTCAGGTGTAATCGGTACACCCGTAGCTATAGTTATCGCCATGCAAATGCTGCCAGATCAGGCGATTGTCGTATTCTGGGGCTGGATTCTTTTCTGGGGTGCTGTTGCAATGCAGGTAATACCCTTTTTGGCTGAGCTGGCAGGATTACGAAGAGTAGGTTCGTATCGGTTATCCAGCCTCACCGGCGCAGCAGCTATTGCGACAGAAATCAGGAAGCTATCTCTGGGCTAGTTCCAATCAAGCAGGCAACCCCGCGATCATTTCGATGTTCAACGCAAGCTCCGGGGTTCCTAGTCATCCTCTTGTGCTTGTTCTGCTTCTTTTTTGCGCTGATAAGCTGCCAGTCTCAGGATCACAACAGATGCCTTAAAATCACCTGCCAGTGCTTTTTCCTGAACGTTCGTATACAGCTTAATGATCTCCTGGTCCGATACCCTTGGCACCATAGCCTGTTGCGCCAGGGCATTGGCAAGCATGGCGATCTCATCATCCTTACCAATATAGTTACCAGTGTTTCCCAGGCCTGAGATGACCGTTTCCCCACCTCCGGTACAACTGGCAGTTGTTAGAAACCCAGTGATCAGTATGAAAAACAGACCGCAAGTTCTGAGATATTGACGCATCGCCGTTCTCCATTGATACCTGATTTGAAATCCCGATTATTCTTGCACGTTTACTGAAGGCACATCAAGGGGGTTAAACCTGCACTATTACTCCGAGTACATACGGGATGCGTCTGCAAAGGCATGAGTCAGGTGAATGGAATTAAAGACACCGATGATGTCTTCAGGCGCTAATTCTCCCGATGAGCTAACGACCGCATTCATGCAATTTTGCCTGGAGATCTCACGCAATACTTCCCGCAGCGTAGTCCCCGGAAGAACCACCAGAAAATTGCTCAACATTACATTTCCCGGATAATATTCCAAACCGATTCGGTAGCTTACGGGATTGACGACACCCACGACCTTCTCGTCTTCCACTACGCATAGTGTCTTTTCAGTACCTTTTGTCAATTCACCTTTATCGACAAATACTATGTCGGTCTCCATGATGCTATCGACCATAATATGCGAATTAAGATCAGCCAGGAACCCCTGGGGTACCTGCAGGTTTTGTCGAATCAGTCTCAATGTATAGATATCGGCTTTCGAAAAATAGTATCGCACGGCATAAGCAATGCTGACACCGACCATGATCGGCAACATCACATCATAATCCAGCGTCATTTCATAAGTCATAATTGCTGCCGTCATCGGTGCGCTGGTTGCCGCAGCCACCATAGCTGCCATGCCTACTAGGGCAAAAGTAATCGGATCAACACCAAGCCCGGGCAATAAAGCTGCCAGGCTGGTACCAAAAAACCCTCCTATTGTGGCACCCAGAAATAGCGACGGCGAAAAAATCCCGCCGGATCCACCTGAACCGATGGTCAATGATGTGGTTAGGATTTTACCGACGCCGACCAAAGCGAGTACAGGGATCAAGAGGCCATTACCGGGATCATTATCAAATATGTGCTGGAGTGCTCCGTACCCCGTCGATAGCACGTTGAGAGATTGCCGTTGCGCCTCCGCACCGAACGGAGACAAGAGATAATAAGCTGT
>CAZNFE010000017.1:0-16428 GCA_964571945.1 uncultured Pseudomonadales bacterium | reverse complement strand
GACACGTATAACTTTTTCCGGCACTGAAGAGGATACAAGATATTAAGACAGATGGATATTTACAATACAATTAGCTCAATGCGAGAAGCAGCAATAAAACTCAGGTCCAGGCATCAATCAATTTGCCTCGTACCCACAATGGGTAATCTCCATGAGGGGCATCTGAGCCTGGTGAGAAAAGCACGCTCGCTTGCTGATCAGGTAATCACCAGTATTTTTGTGAATCCTCTCCAGTTCGGACCCAGTGAAGACCTGGATAGCTACCCGAGAACCTATTTGGAAGATTGTGAAAAGCTAACCGCTGAGGGGGTGAACCATTTATTCAGCCCTGCTGTAGATGAAATGTATCCTCCTTCCAATCATACGGATGCCCTGCCCACCCAGGTGGTAGTACCTGGGTTATCCAGCATTTTGTGTGGCAAATCACGACCAACACATTTTGCTGGTGTCACAACGGTCGTTAACATGTTGTTTAACATTGTCCAACCCGATAGTGCAATTTTCGGTAAGAAGGATTTCCAGCAACTGGCAATAATCCGCAAAATGGCCCGTGACCTGCGCATACCCACCGAGATAATCGGGTGCCCGATCGTTCGCGAGCCAGATGGTCTTGCTTTGAGTTCCCGCAACCAATATCTAACGTCTTCAGAGCGCCGTGTTGCACCCCGGCTAAGCCAGACAATCCACCAGATGGCAGATGCAATCTTGAATGGTGGGGTTGATTACCTTCAGCTTAGTAACGAAGCCATGGAAAGGCTGACTGACGCTGGCTTCATCTGCGACTACTTGTCCGTACGCAATGCCTTGACGCTGGAGGAAGCACAACCGGGAGACACTGATCTGGTGATACTGGCTGCCGCATGGCTTGGCAAACCCAGGCTCCTGGACAATCTCGAAATTTCTTTGCGGTAGATCGGTGGTTATGGATATTACAGCAACAAGGGTCTGGGAACAGCTGCAACATCACTGCAGAGAAATTTCTACCAGCAACATGGCAGGGATGTTTGAAACGGATCCTCATAGATTTGATTCTTTCTCACTGGAAACGTGCGGATTGTTCCTGGATTATTCCCGTAATCAGATTACGAGTGAAACCCTGAAACTGCTGTTCTCGCTGGCAGAAAAGTCCAAATTGGCCGAGGCGAAGAAGAAATTGTTCAGCGGCGCCAGAATAAACACTACAGAACGCAGATCAGTAATGCATCATGCTTTGCGCAGAGCAGTCGGAGAGTCATTCAAGGTTGACGGCATGGATGTCAGTTCTCTCGTGCACCGAACCCTGGCATCTATGGCAGAATGCGCTGCAAAAATACGCAGCAACCAGTGGCTTGGTTACTCTGGAAAACCGGTGACGCATGTGATTACGCTGGGAACTGGCGGATCATATCTGGGTTCTAAAACAGTCTGGGAAGCACTTCGGGCTTATCGATCAACTGCATTGAGTATGGACTTTGTCGCCACTGTTGATCCCGCACATCTGAGCCATCTGTTATCTTCAAGCAATCCGGAAAATACGCTGTTTATTATCGTGTCCAAATCTTTCAAAACTCCTGAAACCCTCGTCAATTCCGACATGGCCAGGCAGTGGCTGATTGACCATGGAGTACCTAGAGAGTCACTTGAATCACACTTGATCGCCGTTACAGCAAACACTAATGCTGCAATGGAATTCGGTATCGGGGAAACCAATATTTTCCCTCTGTGGGATTGGGTAGGAGGCCGCTTTTCTCTCTGGTCAAGCGTTGGATTGCCATTAGTTATCGGTCTGGGTGATGCTACTTTCAAATCTCTGCTAGCAGGCGCCAGAGCGATGGATCTGCATTTTGAGCAGGCCGATCCGCCAGTCAACATGCCAATCCTGTTAGCACTTCTGAGTATCTGGAACAACAACTTCCTCGGTGCGGAATCACACGCAATCTTACCGTATAACCATGCCTTACGATTATTACCGGCGTATCTGCAACAACTCGAAATGGAGAGCAATGGTAAATCAGTCACGAAAGATGGCAAACGGGTTAATACCAGTACAGCCTCGATTATCTGGGGTAGTGAAGGCACCAACGGACAACATGCGTTCCACCAGCTACTCCACCAGGGAAGCCGAATCGTCAGTGTCGATTTTATCCTGCCACTGTACGATGATAGCGGTTACGAAGTGCAACATAGCCAATTGGTAGCCAATTGTTTGGCTCAGAGCCAGATTCTGATGCGAGGCCACACGGAGGTAGAAATCGTCGATGAACTGACTGCTGGTGGCATGAGTGAAGGAGAAGCGATAAAACTTGCTCCTCACAAAGTAATCAGAGGAAACAAACCAAGTAATACCATTCTGATGGATCAGCTTACACCTGAATCATTGGGAGCCCTGATTGCTCTTTATGAGCACAAGATTTTCTGCGAGGGAGTCATCTGGCACATTAACTCTTTCGATCAATGGGGAGTGGAGCTCGGAAAGATTCTTGGTGAGAAGATTTATCAACAAATGCAAAATCCCGATCAGCTCAATCCGACTAGTGATTCCTCTACAAGGGGATTGCTCGAAAGATATTCACGGACCCGTAAACTGACCTGATTCAACGTCCGACAAAAAGGAAAAAAAATGCACAAAAATCTGTATTCTGCATCCGACCAGTTTAAATCAAACAGCCATATCAGCACTGCGCAATATGATGAGATGTACGCCGCTTCAATCAATGATCCCGATGCATTCTGGGGCGCCAGAGCGGAAGAATTTCTTACCTGGAACAAGCGCTGGGATAAAGTGCTGGAAGCTGATCTGACCAATGGGGAAGTAAGTTGGTTTGCTGGTGGTGAACTGAACGCAAGTGTCAATTGTATCGATCGCCATCTGGCGAATCGCGGCGATCAGGTGGCGCTAATTTGGGAAGGAGATGACCCAGGTGAAGACAAAAAAATTACTTACCAGGAATTGCATGTAGAGGTATGTCGGCTGGCCAATTTACTCAAGGAAAGGGGCGTACAAAAGGGTGATCGGGTGTGTATCTACATGCCGATGATACCGGAGGCGGCTTATGCTATGTTGGCTTGTGCAAGAATAGGCGCCATCCATTCAGTCGTGTTTGGCGGGTTTTCTCCCCAGGCACTACAAGATCGAATTCTGGATTCCGATTGCCAGACAATAATTACTGCCAATGAAGGAGTCAGAGGCGGTAGAGCATTTCCATTGAAAGAAAATGTAGACACTGCAATTGCGAATTGTCCCAATGTACACTCCGTATTAGTCGTAAAGCGAACGGAAACTGTAGTGCCCTGGGATGATAGTCTCGATATCTGGTACCACGAGGGTATCCAGTCTCAGTCTGTAGACTGCCCACCTGAATCCATGTCCAGTGAGGACCCATTGTTTATCCTGTATACATCAGGATCTACCGGAAAGCCAAAAGGAGTACTGCACACCACCGGTGGCTATCTTCTTTATACAGCGATTACTCATAAGTTTGTTTTTGACTATCACGAAGGCGATGTTTTCTGGTGTACTGCTGATGTTGGCTGGGTTACCGGACACTCCTACATTGTTTATGGTCCCCTGGCTAATGGTGCGATCAGTCTGATGTTTGAAGGTATTCCGACGTATCCGACGGCCTCAAGATGCTGGCAGGTAGTGGATAAACACGGGGTAAATATCTTTTACACTGCACCCACGGCAATTCGCGCATTAATGTCGCAGGGCAATAACCATGTATCACAAACTTCCAGAGAATCCCTGAAATTGCTCGGTACCGTAGGTGAGCCTATCAATCCGGAGGCATGGTCATGGTATTACGAAGTTGTTGGCGGTAGTCGGTGTCCCATTGTGGATACCTGGTGGCAAACCGAAACGGGCGGCATCATGATTACGCCCTTACCAGGTGCTATCGATACCAAACCAGGCTCAGCAACTAAACCATTCTTCGGGGTAAAACCTGCCATTGTCGATGCGGACGGCACTGAAGCAGAAGGTGCAGCAAGCGGTAACCTGGTCATAACCAGTAGCTGGCCCGGTCAGATCCGAACTATATATGGTGACCACCAGCGCTTGGTAGACACCTATTATTCAGCCTATAAAGGCGTCTATACCACTGGTGATGGTGCCAGACGTGATGAAGATGGCTACTACTGGATCACTGGTCGTGTAGATGATGTAATCAATGTGTCAGGCCACAGACTGGGAACAGCAGAAATTGAAAGCGCACTCGTCCTGCATGATGCCGTCGCCGAAGCAGCCGTAGTCGGATTCCCCCATGACATTAAAGGGCAGGGAATCTATGCTTACGTTACACTGATGCATAATGTGGAAGACTCACCTGAGCTGAGGGACGAACTAAATCTTCTGGTACGATCAGAAATCGGGGCTATTGCAAAACCGGATATTATTCAATGTGCTCCGGCTTTGCCTAAAACCAGATCAGGAAAAATTATGCGTAGAATACTGCGAAAGATCGCCGCCAATGATATGGGAGATATGGGTGATACTAGCACTCTTGCTGATCCGTTAGTAGTGCAGGATTTGATTTCAAATAGTCCCCACAACTGACTGATTCGTGCCCGTAAAGTCCGGTTATGACAATAGTAAAAAAGCCGGTAGAAACCGGCTTTTTCCCATTCCTGTACTAAAAACTATGTGTCTTCCGTCACCAACTCCTGTTCTTCAGCGGGTAGTTCCTTGATACTTAACTTGATTCGGCCTCGATCTACATCGAGAACAATCACTTTTACTTCTTCCCCCTCAGACAAGTAGTCGGTAACTTTCTCAACGCGTTTCTTGGCAATCTGCGAGATATGCAGTAATCCGTCTTTGCCTGGAAGGATGGTTACAAATGCACCAAAATCAGTGATACGGGCAATTTTTCCTCGATAGATTTTGCCCACTTCCGCTTCTGCTGTAATCTCCTCAATTCTGGCAATGGCAGCATCCCTGGAAGCCGCATCTTCTCCATAGATCAATACTTTTCCGCTGTCATCAATATCAACAGATGCTCCGGTATCTTCAGTTATTGACCGAATTGTCGCTCCCCCTTTACCGATGATATCCCGAATTTTGTCAGCCTCGACGGTAAGGGTCGCCATACTCGGTGCCGACTCTGATAATTCCGACCTCGGCTCAGAAATTACACGATTCATCTCACCCAGGATATGAATGCGAGCCTCGCGTGCCTGCACGAGAGCAGTCTCCATAATCTCCTCGGTGATGCCCTGGATTTTGATATCCATCTGCAATGCTGTGACACCATCTGAAGTTCCTGCCACCTTGAAGTCCATATCGCCAAGGTGATCTTCATCTCCGAGTATGTCAGTCAATACTGCGAACCTGTCTTCATCCTTGACCAGACCCATAGCAATTCCGGCCACTGGTGATTTAAGCGGTACGCCTGCATCCATCAAAGCAAGACTGGCGCCGCAAACGCTCGCCATTGAACTGGAACCATTTGATTCTGTGATCTCTGATACTACCCTGATGGTATAAGGAAACTGTTCTGTATCGGGAAGCATCGCTGTGACACCCCTTCGGGCTAATCTACCATGGCCTATCTCACGGCGTTTAGGTCCACCTGAAAATCCGGTTTCACCTACGCTGTAATGAGGGAAGTTATAATGCAGTAAGAAATTGTCTTTGTACGAACCTTCCAAGGCATCAATTAGAGCGGCATCCCGCATAGATCCCAACGTTGTTGTGACTACAGCTTGAGTTTCCCCCCTGGTAAAAAGTGCAGATCCATGCGCCTTCGGCAACAGTCCCACTTCAACCGCGATGTTTCTGACCGTCTTGCTATCCCTACCGTCGATACGGGGCTCCCCGGCAAGAATCCTGTCTCTGACGATCGTTTTCTCCGTTCTACCAAATTCCTCAGCCACATCAGCAGCATCAATTCCTGCATCCTCATTAATCAATGCTTGTATCGCTGAATCCTTCAATTCGGACAAATTGTCCTGTCTTTTCATCTTGTCTGTAATTTGATATGCATTACCAATGGCAGCACCAAATTGGGACTGCATACTCTCTCTCAGTGCCTGATTCACCGGTACCGCCTCCCACTCCCAGGCTGGCTTACCGGCTTCTGCGACCAGTTCACTGATCGCATTGATTACGACCTGCATTTCCATGTGCCCAAACAGAACAGCGCCTAGCATTTGATCTTCGCTAAGTTCGTTTGCTTCCGACTCCACCATCAATACCGCCGATTCCGTACCGGCGATCACCATGTTCAGATCCGAATCTTCAAGCACGTCGTAACCTGGATTCAGCACGTAGCCCGTATCACAAAAACCAACTCGTGCAGCAGCAATAGGACCACTAAATGGAATGCCTGAAATTCCAAGTGCTGCAGAGGCACCGATCAAGGCAGCGATATCCGGATCATTATTTTTATCAGCCGAAATGACCATGCAGGTCACTTGTACCTCGTTCATGAAACCTTTTGGAAAAAGAGGCCGGATCGGTCGATCGATTAATCGAGATGTCAATGTCTCTTTTTCAGAAGGTCGCCCTTCTCGCTTGAAAAATCCTCCCGGAATTTTTCCTGCAGCATACGTTTTTTCTTCATAATTTACTGTTAGAGGAAAGAAAGATTGATTTGGTGCAGCCTCTTTTCTTCCCACTACCGCAACCAGCACAACCGTATTATCGATTGTTACCAGTACTGATCCTGTTGCCTGTCTGGCCACTCTGCCAGTTTCTATAGTTACCTGCTGGTTTCCATAGGTGAATGTTTTCGTTATTGCGTTCACTAATTATCTCCGTTGTTCTGTTTTGCTTATCTTAAATGCAATCTTCTGCTGACAGTTTACCTGTATCTATCGTCGCAAGTTGAGCCGCTTAATTAGCTCTGCGTAACTACTGCCATTTTTCCGTCTCAGATATGTCAACAATTTGCGGCGCTGTTCAACCATTCTAATCAACCCCACCCTCGAATGATGATCATGCACATGCTCTTTAAAATGCCCCTGCAACTTACTTATGTTTGCAGTTAAAAGAGCAATTTGTACTTCAGGAGACCCGGTATCTGTCTCTGATTTACCAAATTCCTTTACGATTTCAGCTTTGTTTTCGGCTGTAAGCGCCATAGTCTATCTCCACTAGTAATATGCCCTGGTAACGTTGTTACCAATTTATAAATAGTTGCAACCACGCATATTGGCAGTCGCAACCGTTCAGTATTTTGTCTGGTCTGTGTTACGAATATCCTCTGGTATCCTTTTCCAACTCTGGTGAGCGATCGCAAACTCCCATAATTCTCAACTCCTTATCCGGCTGCCAGTAATCTGCGCGGTGCAACTTTGCCATCATCCTGGATCTCACCCACGCCAATAAAACCATTTTTATCGCCACCCTCGGCGGCAAATAACCTCACCCACCCTGCAGTGGGAGCACCAGCGATCTGTACCGCCTGACCTTGTCTCAAATAGTACGCAGTGGTTTCCGGTAAATTTACCAGCGGCCAATTCTGCACTGCACTTGCAACCGGCAAAAGACATTCTGCGAGAGACCCTATGCCTCCTTGCTCCTTGATTTCTTTCAATTGCTGTAATGTATAGGCATCTTTCACGTCATAGGGACCTGCCGCCAGGCGTCGCAATTCACAAACGTGTGCACCGCAGCCAAGCAGCTTACCCAAATCCTCAGCCAGGCTACGGATATAGGTTCCTTTACTGCACAATATATCCAGCACGAACTCGCTCTCTTTGAATTCCACCAGTTCCAATTTGAAGATCGTTACCTTTCTTGGCGTCCTCTCAACTTCGATCCCCTGCCTTGCCAACTTGTACAGCGGCTGCCCCTTGTGCTTAATAGCAGAAAACATGGATGGAATCTGTTCAATCTCACCCAAAAAATTCCCTAACAAAGCTTGCACACCATCGGCTGAAACACCATCGGCCGAATGCCTTGCGATAATCTCGCCGTCAGCATCTCCACTATCTGTTTCGATACCTAGTTTAAACGTTGCCAAATAACGCTTATTGGCATCCAACAAAAATTGAGAAAATTTCGTTCCTTCTCCGAAGCACAGGGGCAAAGCCCCGGTCGCTAACGGGTCGAGGCTACCTGTGTGCCCTGCTTTGGCCGCCTCAAACAAATGCTTAACTTTCTGTAGAGCATTATTTGACGTTATTCCCTGCGGTTTATCCAATAGCAAAACACCATTCACTGTCCTGCCTTTTCTGTTCCGTCTCTTCAAGCAACCCGTTCCCTATTGATGTGACGCTTCATCTGACCTGATGGCAGCATCAATCAGATCGGACATCTGCCTGCCCCCAACAACTGTTTCATCATAATGGAATCGCAATTTTGGAGTAGTCCGGGTATTGATTGCGCTGGACAACTGGCTCCTTAAATAGCCACTTGCATGATCCAGCGCCTCCAGCTTCCGGGTAACTGAGCCATCTGCCGAACCCATGAACGTCACATATACATCCGCATAAGAAAGATCTCGGCTCACTTTTACTGCATTTATCGTAACCATTCCAACGCGGGGATCTCTCAGCCCCTGCTGTATTATGAGCGACAATTCCCGTTGTATCAGGTCAGACACTCTTTGGCCACGAGTGTATTCCCTAGGCATGGTTTTCCATTCTCATTACAATACTCTGGCGACCTCTCTTGTATCGAATACTTCTATCTGATCGTCGATCTTGACGTCTGTATAATTCTTGACGCCGATGCCGCATTCAGTACCCATACGAATTTCGTTGACCTCGTCCTTGAAATGTTTCAGCGACTCGAGTTCACCTTCAAAGATGACCACATGATCGCGCAATACCCGTATGCGTTTATTTCTTGAAACTTCACCTTCTGTCACAATGCATCCTGCAATTGCTCCAAATTTTTTGGACTTGAATACATCCCTGACTGTCGCAATTCCAATAATTTCTTCCCTTACCTCGGGTGACAACATGCCTGATAACGCAGCCTTTACATCATCGATAATGTCATAAATCACCTTGTAATATCTCAGGTCAACCCCTTCGTCTTCTACCAGTTTCTTGGCCGCTGCATCCGCTCGTACATTGAATCCAAATATCACCGCTCCTGCAGTAATCGCGAGGTTCACATCAGACGCTGTGATTGCGCCTACTCCTGAGGAGACGATAGCAACTTTAACCTCATCATTACCTGCCTCCAGCAGGGCTGCGGATATTGCTTCCAGAGAGCCACGCACGTCAGATTTTATAATCACATTGAGATAGTTGATCTCTCCCTTGCCAAAGTTTTCAAATAAATTGTCAAGCGTCACGACCGGTGTGGCTAATCTCTCATTTTTCGCCTTGGTTCTTCTGAATTCAGCAAGTTCTCTGGCCTTTCTTTCATCTGTTGTAACCAAAAAGGATTCGCCTGCAGCGGGTGTTCCACCCAGCCCCATAATCGTTATCGGTGTCGATGGTCCCGCCGTTTGAACAGATTTATTGTGATCATCCTTCATGGCCCGAACGCGACCAAAATATTCACCCGCGACCACGAGATCGCCCTGATTCAATTCGCCGTTTTGAATTAGTAGTGTGGCAATTGCACCGCGGCCTTTGTCCAATTCGGATTCAATGATGATGCCTTGAGCGAACCCTTCACTCCTCGCCTTTAACTCCAGCACTTCGGCTTGCAGCAAAACTGCTTCCAATAAATCTTCAATGCCCTGCCCGGTCTTTGCGGAAACCGGAATAAACTGTGTCTCCCCGCCCCAATCTTCGGGTATGACATCTTTGGCTGCCAATTCATTCTTGACGCGATCAACATCTGCGCCTTCTCTATCTATTTTATTCAGTGCAACAACCAGCGGTACATTGGCGGCACGGGCATGTTGAATCGCCTCTTCCGTTTGCGGCATCACTCCATCATCTGCTGCTACCACAAGAATAACGATATCGGTGCACTGTGCCCCTCTGGCTCGCATGGCGGTAAAAGCCGCATGACCAGGAGTGTCTATGAAACAGATTAGCCCATGCTCTGTTTCAACCCGATAGGCACCAATGTGCTGGGTGATGCCACCCGCTTCACCATCTACCACCTGAGACTTTCGAATATAGTCAAGTATCGATGTTTTGCCATGGTCGACGTGTCCCATGACTGTCACCACCGGTGCTCTGGGATGTTCCTCTTCGCCTTCATGGGTCAGGGCTGCTTCGATTTCTTTCTCAAGAGCTGAATCATCGAGAAGCTTGACTTTATGGCCTAACTCTTCGATCACCATAATCGCGGTATCTCGATCAATGGCCTGATTTATCGTTGCCATCACACCTAATCCCATCAGAATCTTGATCACTTCGGCAGCTTTGATGGTCATTTTCTGTGACAATGCACTAACGGTGATACTTTCACCTAATTCCACTTCGTGGACTACGGTTTCGGTAGGTGTCTTAAATTCCTGACGTAAACTGGATGCTTTACGACCCGCTGTTTTTTTGCCTCTGCCGCCACGTGAAAGGCCCAACGTTGAAGAAGACTTCCTGTCTCCAATTCCGGATGGCAATGCGCCTTCAATCACATCGGTTTCCAGTTCCTCCAGCACCTCTTCTACAATATGTACCTTCTTTTTTCGATCACTTCGGACTCTACTGACTTTAGCCTGACCACGCCTTTCCTCATCGTCCAGATCATGGCGGTCACGCTTATCCTTACGCGTACTGGTTTTTTCCTCCAACGGAACATCGGTGGGCTTTGATTCGGCTGTAGCGGATTTGCTCTCTGCGGCCGCTTTCTTTTTCGCTTCCTCAGCTAGCAACTCCGCCTGAGCAGCTTCTTCTTTTGCCTTTAATTCCGCTTCTTCTCTACGCTTTATGGCTTCTTTTTCTGCCTCAGCCAGCGCGGCGCGCCTGGTTGCTTCTTCATCAGTGGTTATTGCAGGTTCAGATAGAGGTGCGACTTTTTCCGGTTCTGCCGGTTTCTCCTGCTGCTCAGGTACAGATCGTCGTACATACGTTCTCTTCTTTCTTACTTCCACATTTACAGTACGGCCTCTGCTAGCAGATCCGGATGCTTTCAGTTTGCTGACAGTTTTCCGCTTGAGCGTGATTTTTCTGGGTGCCTCATCTGATTCTCCATGGCGAAGCTTCAGGTGCAATAACAAAGCCTGCTTCTGGTCGTCAGTAACGGTGTCTTCCACCGTTTTCTGCGGCAAATCAGCTTCATGCATCTGTGTCAATAACTTGTCCGCTGGAGTTCCGACGATCTCTGCCAGTTCCAGGACTGTTACATCTGCCATTTAAGATTCCTCGTGGAGATCATTCTGTCTCATCTTCAAACCAGGGTGCCCGAGCCGTCATAATCAGTTCACCTGCACGTTCCTCATCAAGGTCTTCTATTTCAGTCAGGTCATCGATTGCCTGCTCAGCCAGGTCGTCCATCGTGATGATACCCATATGTGCTAACTGATACGCCAGTCGGGTATCCATGCCTTCCATTTCCAGGAGATCTGATGCCGGTTTAATGTTATCCAGCACTTCTTCGCTGGCAAGCTCCTGGGTTGTCAGTGCATTTTTTGCTCTATTCCTTAACTCTTCTACTATTTCTTCTTCAAATCCTTCAATTGCGATCATTTCATCAATCGGCACGTAGGCTACTTCTTCGATGCTGGCAAAGCCCTCTTCCACTAGTACCACAGCCATATCTTCGTCTACGTCGAGTTGCTTCATGAATGTTTCGACCAGAGCTCCTGTTTCTAGCTCACTTTTCTCCGCGGCTTCTTCTTCAGTCATGATATTGAGATTCCAGCCAGTGAGTTCACCTGCCAGTCTCACATTCTGTCCGTTGCGCCCGATTGCCAGAGCAAGGTTTTCTTCCGATACAGCGATATCCATGCTGCGGGTATCTTCATCAACTACAATAGACTGGACTGCCGCGGGTGACATGGCATTAATCGCCAATTGAGCAACATTATCATCCCATAGAATGATATCTATTCGTTCGTTACCCAGCTCACCAGAAACAGCTTGTACACGAGATCCTCGCATACCAACACAGGCACCAACAGGATCAATACGGCCATCGTTTGTTTTAACGGCAATTTTAGCCCGGGAGCCAGGATCCCTGGCGGCACCCAAAATCTCTATCACACTATCCGAGATTTCTGGTACCTCTATTTTAAATAACTCGACTAACATGTCTGGAGAGGTTCTGCTCAATATGAGTTGTGGACCACGCATCTCCGGCTTGATATCAACGAGCAATGCTCGCAGACGATCGCCTACTCGAAAAGTCTCTCTGGGAATACAGTTTTCTCTGGCCAGTGCAGCCTCCGCGTTGTTTCCAAGATCAACAATAATCGCTTCTCTGGTCACTTTTTTTACCTGACCATTAATCAATTCCCCGATACGTTCCTTATACGCTTCTACTACTTGAGCACGCTCTGCTTCACGAACTTTCTGAACAATCACCTGTTTCGCTGCCTGAGCAGCGATACGGCCGAATTCAACTGATTCAACCGGTTCTTCCCATGTTGATCCAATTTCCATGGCCGCGTCTTTCAACTTTGCTTCGCTAACGGTTAACTGAGCTGCTGGAAATTCTTTTTCTTCTTCATCATCAATTACCGCCCAGCATCGGAATGTCTCATAGTCTCCCGATTCCGTGTCAATACTTACGCGCAGCTCGGTACCTTCCTCATAACGCTTTTTGGATGCTGTTGCTAATGCCAGTTCAAGCGCATCGAATATAATTTCCTTGGGTACACCCTTCTCATTCGACACCGAATCGACTACCAACAAAATCTCTTTGCTCATCACATTGCCTCTCTGACAATCAAACCACACTGATTCCGCAGTCCCTGCATATATACTCCCAATTCGCCCAATCCCCAGTCGCTCGATTCCATGACCTACGAAAAATCCGGAATTATACTCGCTCGGTCAATTCCTTCGAAGGGCAACAAGTATTCATGTTCATCAATTCGAATAACAACATTACCATCTTCAACGCCACACAATTGCCCTGCATACTTCTTTCTTCCGTCGAGAGATGAGTATAAATTCACTTTCACGTTTGACCCTGTAAATTGTGTAAACTGCGCCAATGTAAATAACCTGCGATCCATACCTGGTGATGACACTTCCAGGACATACTTCCCATCTAACGGATCTTCAACATCCAATACACTGCTGATCTGTCTGCTGATGCGCTCACAATCCTGAATATCGATTCCATTCGGTGAGTCTATAAATATCCTCAGTATGGAGTGATTCCCCTGGGGAAGATATTCAATCCCCCACAGACTGCACTCCAAACCTTCAACAACCGGTTCTATCAGACGCTGTAAACGCTCATTCTCAACTTTCATAACCTCTTAACCAAAAAAATGGGCGAAAGCCCATTCTGACAGGTACAACATTGGACCAACCCCTGTTTCTCCCTCAGCAATCCATCGTTCTACTGTGGTTCTCACAGTTAACAAAAAGCCCCTCATTGGGGGCTTCTCTACTGCTTGGTAGCGGGGGCAGGATTTGAACCTACGACCTACGGGTTATGAGCCCGTCGAGCTACCAGACTGCTCCACCCCGCAACAATAAGGGCACGAATTATAGGTGCCGATCAACTATGGGTCAACATCTATTAGTCGTCGATCTGATAATTCAAACCTGCCGGTGATCGTTCCATCATCCATTTGGAATGGATACTTTGCGAATAATGGTGCCGAAGAGAGGACTTGAACCTCCACGGGGTTACCCCCACTACCCCCTCAAGGTAGCGTGTCTACCAATTTCACCACTTCGGCACGAAACTGAATAGCCTGATTGATCACCATCCCGCTAAATCATAACTCTGGTAATTCGGTGTCTCCTGTACCGCTGTCTTCGGGTAAACCCGCCTCATTGTCCGATGACGGATTCGCCTCGGAACCCGGCACCGACTGCTTTGTCTCCTCAGAAGCAGATCCTGCCGCCGTATGCGGGATTACTTTATCTATTACGGGTATGCCTGTTTCAGCGGAAACGTCTGTTTTTCCAGCAGCAAAGTAAGCCAATGAAAAACTGGTGCAGAAAAATACGATCGCGACTATGACTGTCGCTTTCGTGAGGAAGTTTCCAGCCCCTGCACTTCCGAAGATTGTAGCGGATGAACCGCTACCAAACCCGGCTCCCATCTCGGCGCCTTTACCTTGCTGAAGCAGCACTAATCCGATAATCGCCAGTGCAGCCAAGACATGAGTCACCAAAACTAAATTTTCTAACGTATCCATTTTCAATTACCTGCTAACTGAAAAATAGTCATAAAGTCGGTTGCATTCAGAGATGCGCCACCCACCAGTGCACCATCTATGTGTTCTTCCGCAAAGAGGCTAGCCGCGTTTTCCGGAGTAACACTGCCACCATAAAGAAGCCGAATCTTCTCACCAATATCCTGATCTTCCTCAGCGATTACGTTTCTGATCAATTCGTGAACCTTAGCGGCCTGCCCGGGGTCAGCACTCTGACCCGTTCCGATCGCCCAGACCGGCTCATAAGCGATTAGCGCATCAGTAAAAGCACCTATTCCACATCGATCCAATACGATCTGCAACTGCTGATGGACAATTTCCTCTGATCTTCCTTCCTGCTTTTGTGCTGCAGTCTCTCCCACACACAATACGGGGATTAATCCCGACTTCACACAGGCAGTAAACTTCTCGCTTACAATGTCATCCGTTTCGTCAAAGAGAGAACGACGCTCGGAATGTCCGATCAATACATACTTACAACCGAATTCAGCCACCATCGCAGCGGAGACTTCTCCCGTGAATGCTCCCTTGGGATGACTGTTGATATTCTGCGCACCAACACTGACGGACTTCGACTGGATCATTTCCGCCACCATCGACAGAAATACAAAGGGCGGGAAAATTACCAGTTCGCTCTCGGAGCCTGAAATCTGATCTAATATATCGCCGACCAGCTGCTCTACACTGGTACGGGAACCATTCATCTTCCAGTTACCCGCTACGAGCATTTGTCTAACGCCCATACCCCTCTCCAAAGCGGCGGCAAATAGTAACGACTTTGATGATAAGTTTCAACCAAAAGCCCGATCTAATTGACTGCGTGGCCGACTACTTCTGCTAATTCTCCAGCAAGTTCATGCACCTTTAATGAATCTTCGCCCTCTACCATAACCCGGATGACTGGCTCTGTGCCGGATGGCCTAAGCAGGACTCTTCCTTTTCCTTTCAGACGCTGTTCTGCCTCTCTGATTGCTGTTTTGATCTCGTTGTTTTCTGTATATTCATGCCTGCAAGCTACATTCACCATACTCTGGGGAAGTTTGGTCATTTTTTTCTTGAGCTGGTTCAGCACAGATCCGGCATCAATTAGGGCGGATATTACTTGCAGCGCAGCCACGATGCCGTCCCCGGTCGTATTGAGATCCAGACACAACAGATGCCCGGACGATTCTCCCCCAACCAGCCAATTTCTCTTTACTAATTCAGCCAGCACATACCTGTCTCCCACGGCTGCTCTTGTGAACGGTATCTTCATCTCGGTCAACGCCCACTCCAATCCCAGATTGCTCATCTGGGTACCCACAACACCACCCGCCAGAACACCTCGCTTCTGCCTTGCTGCAGCAATAAGAAACAACAATTCGTCGCCATCGACAACCTCACCGAGATGATCCACCATGATGACTCGATCACCATCCCCATCAAATGCAATACCCATATCTGCGTTGGCTGCAACTACCTCTTCACAAAGTATCCCGGTACTTGTGGAGCCATTTTGCGAGTTAATGTTCAGACCATCGGGTTCAACGCCAAGTTCGATAACCGAAGCACCCAATTCACGAAAAACATTCGGCGCGACATGATAGGTAGCACCATTTGCACAGTCCAGCACGATCGTCAGATTCTTCAGATTTCGATCTTTGAGAAAACAGCTTTTGCAAAATTCGATATATCGACCTGGTGCATCATCAATTCGCGACACTTTCCCAATGCGATCTGACTCTACAACTTTCATTGGTTTATCAACATGACTTTCTATTTGTAGCTGCACTTCATCGTCCAGCTTCGTGCCATTACGATTGAAGAACTTGACCCCATTGTCATAATAAGGATTGTGGGATGCGCTGATCACAATACCGGCATCAGCATGAAACGTCCTGGTCAGGTATGCGATGGCCGGCGTTGGCATTGGCCCTAACAAACGCACATCCATCCCTGCAGATGACAGACCCGCCTCAAGCGCCGACTCGAACATATAGCCTGATATGCGAGTGTCTTTACCAACCAAAATAGTACCCTGGCCATCCTGTCCAAGCACTCTTCCTGCAGCCCAGCCAAGTCTGAGCATAAACTCCGGCGTTATCGGCGCTTCACCGACCCGCCCACGAATACCATCCGTTCCGAAATATTTCTTCTTCACTCTTGTTAATCTCCATCTATCCATTGAGCGCTACTGCAAAATGTTACCGTGTCACATCTGTCTGACCGCATCGGCAATTTTTAGTGCCTCCACTGTGGCACCCACATCATG
>CAZNFE010000016.1:14736-17141 GCA_964571945.1 uncultured Pseudomonadales bacterium | reverse complement strand
AGGGCAACGCACCCTCGCAGATGAAATCGCTGATCTGGAAGCCGATGATAAGGTCGATGCGGAATTGGCCAAACTGAAATCGCGGCTGGCAGAACACAAAGCCGAGTAAGCAGATCTGTACTGAGGCATTCGGTTAAGTAAGGGGAAATATATGGAACCCATTATGGTCGCTTTTTTTGTTCCGGTGATCGTGTTTCTTGTCGTAGTTGCACCGATTTGGATCATTCTTCATTACAAGAGTAAAGGCCAGATTGCAAACGGACTGGCGGAAGGTGAGAGAGCCGATATTGAAGAGATGATCCACGTTGCGAACAAGATGGCTGGACGGATCGAAACATTGGAGTCTATTCTGGATGTAGAGAGTCCCGGATGGAGAGAAAAACAAGAATAGAAAGTATCTGTGTCCCAAAGAGCATCAATTCCCTGATGATCACTTGTCAAATAACGTGTCGAAGAGATTGCTAATTGTTAGAAACTGGTTCAAAGGATAATTGCTGTGAGTAGATCTGACCAAATTCAAGAAGACCTGGCGAGAGCTGCGAAGCGGGCCAATCGGCTTGCACAGCGAGCCAGGCTGCGTGCAGAGCGCAAAGCACACAGAGCGTCTGAAGCAGCGGCAAGAGCAGAGGCCTTAGCGAAACGTGCAGCCAGGACATCCAGGCGTCGAGGCTGGGAAAGTGAGATGGAAAGATCAATTGAAGATCTTGTGGATGACGTGACTGAGAAGTGGACCCAAAAGGCGGAAGACTGGGTCGACAATGCGAAAGAACAATTGCTGGGCGAAGACGACGACTATCAGGATAGTTATGCTGCTGATGGGGGATCGGGGGGAGGCAATACGGATACCAGCCATGCGGACCGATCATCGACGAGTCGGAAATACAGTCGTGGCAAACGATACCGGCATAGACTCAGAAAAAAAGCCCTTCGAGCCCGCTCTGCCAGGGCGCGCGTGCGAAGTTTCAGGCACCGCTTGAGAAATGGCAGAGCCCTTTATCGTGATCCGGAGGCCGGGAAAATCTGTGGTGTATGTGCTGGTTTTGCAGAATATTATGGGATTGAAACCTGGCAAGTCAGGCTGGGGGCACTATTAGGATTGATTTTTGTCCCATCTCTGGCTTTTACAGGTTATTTTGTCGCTTACTTTCTGATGGATAAGAAGCCTTATTATCGACGGATGACGGATCAAGATGATGGACAGGATCCCTTTGAGGACCTGGATGATGAATCAGAGGAGTTGGTAGCCGTGAAGGAAAAGGGCCGAACCCGCAGAAGAAGAGGCAGGAAAGAAAGGATGAAGTCGAAGTCAGGCGTTTCCAATTCCCAGGCAGTACGAGTCGCCAGGCGAAAATTTTTAGATCTGGAAAATCGTCTCAGGTCGATGGAATCACATGTCACCGATTCAAAATTCGAATTGCAGCGAGAACTGCGCAAGATTTCGGGTGAGAAATAGCGGATGGGAACCACAACCCAAACAAGAGACGTTGGAGTGTTTAGCCGGGTGATCCTGCGCGGAGCTGCGGATATGCAGATTGTCCAGGCGAATAAACAGGGACTAACCATCACCGCGGATGCAGGAATTATCGATGATATTACATCCCGTGTGATGGACGACACACTGCATATCGGCTACCGCGAGAGCAGCGTTGTGTCACTGAATATGTGGCGTCAAAAAATATCCATTCTATTGCATGTGATCGATCTGAATCTCATCAGCAGCTCAGGTTCCGGTTCGATTCATGCAGCAGATTTCGATAGCGATCAACTGGCATTGAAGCTGGCCGGAAGTGGCCAAATCACCATTGATGAATTGACTGCTGACGAGCTGGTTGTAGTGCTTTCGGGTTCCGGTTCATTAGATCTTGCAGGTGATGTTGAATCACAGCGAGTGAGCATCAAGGGATCCGGTTCGTATCTGGCTGATCGGCTGCAAAGTGATTTTGGTTATTTGAAGATAAGTGGTTCTGGTGTTGCAGCAGTTTCCGTCGCAGATGAGCTGGATATTGTGATTACCGGTTCAGGAAAGGTGAACTTTCATGGATATCCGGAAGTAACCAAACAGATTCTTGGCTCAGGGACAGTGAATCGGATCAGAAAAGACCGTAAATCTGTGCAAGCGGAGTAAATGAGGGGGGTGAATTATGAATAGCTTCTGGATATTTCTTATGGTAATCGTGGGTCTTTCCGTCATTGGCGATGCCGTGGTAAAAATTGTCAAAGCTTCCAGGACAAAACTACAGTCGAACGAAGCCGAAGCCACAATACAGGAGCTGGATTCAGGCATTGCCGAATTGCAGCAGGATCTCGAAGATGCCAGGGCAAGGATTGAGGTTCTGGAGAAAATAGTTACCGATGACAAATATCAATTAAATAAAGACATAAACGATCTGGCTCAAGGTGCCTGA
>CAZNFE010000016.1:1402-14636 GCA_964571945.1 uncultured Pseudomonadales bacterium | reverse complement strand
TTACCTGTCAGTTTGCAACACCCTATCCGGGTAGTTGGTGAAGACGCCATCGACGCCAAGCATTTTCGTTTTCACGATATCTGGCACCTCGTTAACGGTGTAGACAAACACCTTCAGCCCGGCAGCGTGGGCTTGCTCGATCAACGGTTTTTCCGCCATCCGCAGCCCAATGTTAATCGAGTAGGCATCCAGCGCCTGGGCTTTTCCGATCAGATTTACAACGGGTTTACTGAACAAGGCGCCAAGTTTGAGCGCATGATCAATGTTGTGCACCGTCTGAAGCTGATCATGCTGGAATGAGGATATAAAAAACTCATCTGAACTCCAGCCAATATTCTGGTATCTGTGAATCAGATTAACCACCGCTGCGGCGGTATCCCGGCCTTTCAGTTCGACATTGATACCAGCCCTGTGATTGATCTGTTCGATCACTTCCGGGAGAGTAGGGATTTGTTGTCCGTTTCCAGCATCCAGCGATCTCAGATAGGCGAAGCTTTGCTGTTCGATATTGCCTTCACCGTTGGTGGTTCGCTCCAGGGTGTCATCGTGAAGAACCAGCAACTGACCTTCAATTTGATACACATCCAGTTCGATCCAGGGGCAACCCATATCAATTGCCAGTTGAAACGACGCTAAAGTATTTTCCGGTGCATAACCACTGGCTCCCCTGTGTCCAATACAGGTAAAGTCGATCTGATCCAGACTGGCAGGTCGTAGGGTCATGCAGGCTCCAGGGAAAAGTACAATATAGCATCTTGTGCACATTGGGAAAGACTCGGAGGTGAATGAATTGTCATTTCACCGTACAATGAGAAAGCAGGCATCAGTCGCAGGATCCGAATGTACTGATGGCCAGAAATGGTGAACTGTGGTGTACATGCGTACCGGCAACCGGTGTAATCGAATACCTAAAGAGTGACAGAATTTAATGAGTTATCAGGTACTTGCGCGAAAATACCGACCTGCTGTTTTTTCTGAAATGGTGGGTCAGCAACACGTTCTGCAAGCATTGATTAATGCACTGGATCAGAATCGCCTTCATCACGCGTATCTTTTTACGGGAACCAGGGGTGTAGGTAAGACGACTATTGCGAGAATTCTGGCCAAGTGTCTGAACTGTGAAGCAGGGCTAACCTCAATACCCTGTGGTGAATGCGCTTCCTGCCGGGAAATTTCGGAAGGGCGAAGCATTGATCTGATTGAAGTTGATGCAGCTTCACGTACCGGTGTGGATGACACTCGAGAGCTTCTGGAAAATGTCCAGTATATGCCAACGCGATCACGCTACAAGGTTTATCTGATCGACGAAGTACATATGTTTTCGAAGAGCAGTTTCAATGCATTGTTAAAAACCCTGGAAGAACCACCCGAACACGTCAAGTTTTTGCTGGCAACGACAGATCCTAAGAAATTGCCGGTGACAGTTCTGTCACGATGTCTGCAGCTTAATCTCAGAAATATGACACCCGAAAATATAGTCGGGTATTTGCAGTCAGTGCTGGCCTCGGAAAATGTGGATTATGAAGAGTCGGCTCTTTGGCAGTTAGGCAGAGCTGCTGAGGGTAGTATGAGAGATGCGTTAAGCCTGACTGATCAGGCCATCGCTTATGGAAAGGGGTTCGTGGCAGATAAAGATGTACTCGATATGTTGGGCGGCGTCGATCAAAGGGAAATCCACCATCTGCTGCAAGATCTGATAGACGATGATGCAGCACAACTACTCGATCATATTCGGAACGTCGCACAATACTCGCCTGATTTCTCCAGAATACTGGCCGATTTCCTGTCGTTGTTGCACCGCATAGCGATTGCAAAAGCTGTACCTGATACCGTCGATAATAGCCAGGGGGATCGAGAATCGGTAATCGGGTTAGCAGCCGGGCTCACCCCGGAAGACCTCCACCTTTATTACCAGATTGGTCTTATTGGTCAGAGAGATCTGCTGTTGGCACCGGATATACAAAGTGGTTTTGAAATGACTATGTTGCGAATGTTAGCTTTCAGACCACACAGTGCGGAAGCCAACAGGGAAAGTGGGCGACAAACCTCTGCTGGAACAACAATCGAGAACCCGTTAGCTGAAAAATCAACGGATCAGCATCAGAACTCAGAACCACCAAAAAAAAACACTGAATCTAAAGGATCAACTCATTCTGCTGATCATGAAAAGCAAGCAGAAATTGTACGCGGATCGGAGCTTCAAGCGGATCATATAACAAGGATGCTGGCAACGATTAATGGTGATGCTGCCGGTTCAGATAAGATAAAAAAGCCTGATCCTGATTATCAGCGAGAAGAACCAGAGCGCAGCACCAAAGAATCAATATTATCGGCTGCCGGAGTGCATGATAATGAGCAGGTGCCAGCATCAGGCCCGGAAACGGTAGGCGAATACCAGCAGTCATACACGGATACGCCAGATCATGCTGAGATCGGTGATGCAGTTCAATTGACACCGCAGCACGATGCCGATCAGATTGCTGCGACGACTGAGAAAAACAAGGAGGTCAAGGGAGAAGATTCAAGCCACGCCAAAACAGAATTGCCGGTAAATCAGGTCAATGAAGCGAACGCGGAGGAATCCGCTTTACCGACGGAATTGGACCACAGCCCTGACACGGATAGTCGGACCATCAATGCTGAGGGTGGGGAAAACGCCAGTATTGATTGGGCGCAGTTGTTGCCTCAACTGGAGTTGTCAGGCGTAGCCTACAATCTGGCATCAAACTGCATTCTGCAGAAAGCTGAAACCAATCTCTACCACCTGCGACTGCACGAGTTGCATGCAAGTTTATGGAATAAAAATTATCAGGCACGAATTGGACGAGCATTGAGCGAATTGCATAACAGGACAGTTGAGGTGGAGATTACACTGGGTGAACTGGACGCAGAGACACCCGCTCAGTACCAGGCTCGGATCGAGCAGGAACAGGTAGACAGGGCAATAGTAACCATCCAGGAAGATGAAAACGTGAAGCAATTAGTCAAGGATTTTGATGCGAAGCTGGTACTTGAAAGTGTCCGACCGATCCATGGACAGACGAATTGACAATGATTCGGATTGACCTGCGTGCATTCTGACCAAATGACCAGGCGTACACCCACAGCAATGCGTTGGGTTTCCTGAATTCAAATGAAGAGGTAAATGATTGATGGTAAAGAAAGATGGGTTGGGCGGCATCATGCAGCAAGCGCAGCAGATGCAGGAGAAAGTCCAGAAGATTCAGGAAGAGATTGCTAATGCGGAAGTTACTGGCGAGGCAGGAGCCGGCATGGTAAAGGTTGTGATGACTGGCCGACATGATGTGAAACATGTCGAAATCGAGAGTAATCTGATGAAAGAGGACAAGGAACTGCTGGAAGACCTCCTTGCCGCGGCGGTGAATGATGCAGTGAGAAAAATCGAACACCGACAAAAAGACAAGATGTCAGAGTTGACCGCAGGCATTCCATTACCACCCGGGTTTAAATTCCCTTTTCAGTAACGCACAGCTATGAGCCCACTATTAGAACAATTGATTGACGCATTACGTATTTTGCCTGGCGTTGGACCCAAGACGGCACAACGAATGGTGTTGCATCTGGTGGAGAGAAATCCGGAAGGGGGTTTGCGGCTGGCGGATTGTCTGAAAGCAACCATTGAAGGAATTGGCCATTGTAAGAAGTGCCGGAATCTGACCGAGCAAGAGCTTTGTAGCATCTGCGCCAATTCGGCCAGAGATGCACGTCAGGTATGTGTCGTAGAAAGTCCGGCTGATGTGATCGCCATTGAACATGCAGGAGGCTTTCGCGGGCACTATTTTGTGCTGATGGGACATCTATCGCCAATTGACGGGATCGGCCCTGATGATCTGGGCATTAATGTATTATGTGAGACCGTAAAAAGTGATCAGGTGGATGAGGTGATTCTGGCGATAAATCCCACTGTGGAAGGTGAGGCTACCGCACACTATCTATCTGAAATGTTCCGGTCCTCACACGTAACCGTTTCGAAACTGGCACATGGTATCCCTGTGGGCGGTGAACTTGAATATATCGATGGCGGTACAATCGCCCATGCACTTGAAGGCCGGATAAAGATCGACGCCGGAAATTAGGGGATTATGACAGGCACAGCGGCACAAATTCATCACATTCAATCCAATAATTCACTTAAAGAAGCAAGTAGAACCTGGCAGGAGTCAGGTGTTTTGGTTCTGGATACTGAATTTATTCGCGTAAGTACGTATTACCCGATTGCCGGATTAATTCAAATCGGGTGTGGCAGCGAGGTTTTTCTGCTGGATCCGTTGTCAATCGATGACTGGACACCCCTGGCGGAAATTTTTAGGGATTCATCCACTCTGAAAGTTCTGCATGCCTGTTCTGAAGATATGGAAGTATTCCAGCGATTGCTCAATGTGCTGCCAAGGCCTGTGTTTGATTCACAATTAGCGGCAGCACTCATTGGGCAGGGATTTTCGCTGAGCTATCAGGGATTGGTTCAGAAGTTGTTGAATATATCGATTGAAAAAGGTGAGACTCGCTCAAATTGGTTGCGGCGTCCACTTACCGATTCACAGAACCACTATGCTGTTCTGGATGTAAAGTATCTGGCACCTATTCATGTTTTGCAGAGCGCCATTCTTGAAGAGAAAGGCCGCACTGCCTGGTTGCAGGAAGAATGTGAACGTCTACTGTATACCGCAAGTAATCCAACTTCAGCAGAGGAATATTACTTGAAAATTCCCGGTGCATGGAAATTGGATGGTGCAGGATTGATGGTACTAAAGACGCTTGCTGCCTGGCGAGAGAGAGAAGCCCAACAAAGTGATCTGCCGAGAAACAGAGTCGTACAAGGGAAATCACTACTTGCAATAGCCAGAAAAAGCCTCGAAAACAAAGAAGGTCTGCAGGAACTCGCACAGCTAACCCCGAAACAGATTCGAAAATACGGTGATAAGATTTTGTTACTGGCTACGGAAGCTCGCCAGGTGAGCGAGGATCAGTATCCCGACCTGTTACCCAGGCCACTCGCCAGGGAATCGGCGTCGTTAATGAAGAAAATGCAGGCCACTGTTAGCGTAACAGCGGAGAGGCTTCACATTGCACCGGAAATATTAACCAGAAAGAAGCAGTTGGACGCACTGCTATGTTCCGGAAGGGATACGGGTGAATATCACTTACCGGAATCTCTGCTTGGGTGGCGAAAATCGATTATTGGAGATCAGTTATTGGAACTGGCAGCATCAGACAGAAATGTCGCTCAACAGGGCGTGTAAGTATGAAAGAGCCCTTCTGGAAAACCAAAAAGCTTGATGAGATGAACAAGCAAGAGTGGGAATCCTTGTGTGATGGATGTGCCAAGTGCTGTCTGCTCAAGCTTGAAGATGAAGTGACTTCCGAGGTTCACTATACCAGTGTCGTATGCAGGTACCTTGATGAGAAAGCGTGCCGGTGCAGCCATTACCTGGAACGTAATGACCTGGTACCCCAATGTGTTTGGTTAGAACCGAACGATATCTCACGGTTCGACTGGTTACCTGCCAGTTGCGCCTATCGAGTGATTGCTGAAGGCAGGGAACTGAGCTGGTGGCATCCGTTGGTTTCGGGAGATCATGAAACTGTACACCAGGCTGGCGTATCGATAAGGAGTAAGGTGATTTCGGAACTATATGTCCACCCGGATAGTTATGAAGAACATATTGTCCACTGGGTGAACGATTAGAAAACGACTAGAGAGAGGTGGAATAGTTGGCGGGTAATTGGGAATATGTCGTGGTTTGGAGCCTGTATGTGCTTGCCGGATTCGGACTGACCTTCATTGTATGGCGCCTGACTCGCTCCATGGGACAGATTGTTTTGCAACAGATACTAAGAGGTACGCTCGTGGTAATGATTTTTACCCCCTGGTATGCGGGGCCATCGACGACCCATTTTGCACCGGCTACTCTGGTGTTGCTGTTTGATCTGTTTTTTGTGGATAAAGCTGTTGAGTACGGGAGTGGTTACGCGCTTTTGGCCTCTTTTTGCCTGATGCTGGTCATCCTTGGTATGCTTCAACTTAGAAAGAAATAGTGCCCATCAGAGCGGATTTGAATTGGGGAAGCCGTTGCCAGATCAACAATCAACTAGATGGCAAGACTTGAAACAGGGGTGACAGGCTGAAAACGGCTGCTTGTCCGAGACGCACTTGATCTCACAACCCAGTCAAATTAAAGTAGCAGGCTGCTATTACACTTTATCCCACTACTGGTTACTAAAATATGAAATTTACGAGTACTGATACCTACATCGCCACCGATGAACTGCAAATGGCTGTTAATGCTGCAGTTACCCTTGAACGCCCGCTCTTGATCAAGGGTGAACCGGGTACCGGTAAAACCATGCTGGCAGAAGAAATTGCCGGTGCGCTGGGGCTGGATTTGATTTCCTGGCATATCAAATCGACCACCAAGGCACAGCAGGGTCTGTATGAATATGATGCAGTATCCCGACTGAGAGATTCGCAGCTAGGTGATGATCGGGTGCATGACATCAGCAATTATATCGAGAGAGGGAAGCTGTGGGACGCATTTGAAGCGGACAAAAAAGTCGTTCTGCTAATCGATGAAATCGACAAAGCAGACATTGAGTTTCCAAATGACCTGTTGCTCGAACTGGATCGTATGGAATTTTTTGTCTATGAGACCGGACAGAACATCAAGGCCAAAGTAAGACCCATCGTCGTCATCACCAGTAACAATGAAAAGGAACTTCCGGATGCATTCCTGAGAAGATGTTTTTTTCACTATATCAACTTCCCTGATCGGGAAACCATGCAGGCGATAATCGAAGTTCATCATCCGAGCATCAAGCAGGACCTGGTCAAGGAAGCCATGGAAATATTTTTCGATGTGCGCAAAGTCCCCGGCCTGAAGAAAAAGCCTTCTACTTCCGAGTTGATCGACTGGTTGAAGTTATTGATGGCAGACGATATACCCGATGAAATTCTGCGAAATCGAGATACATCGAAGGCGATTCCACCACTCTATGGTGCCCTGGTTAAGAATGAACAGGACGTGCAGTTGCTCGAAAGACTGGCGTTTATGAATCGTCGCCAAAGTAGTTCGGGTGGCGAAAGTCGGAGTTAAGTCATGCTGATTAACTTTTTTTTAGCTCTTAAGAAAGCGCGGATTCCAGTCTCAATTACTGAACTGTTGCATCTCCTTCAGATATTGAAAGCCAGGCTGGTGTACGCAGATATCGATGATTTTTATTATCTCAGTCGGATGGCGCTGGTAAAGGATGAGCGGCATTACGACAAGTTTGACCGCGCTTTCAGTACCTACTTCAAAGGTCTTGAAGATCTGTCCAGTATGATTGCATCAATGATTCCTGATGAATTCCTGCGCCGGGAATTCGAGAAATCCCTGACCAAGGAAGAACTGGACAAGATCAAGAGTCTTGGTGGGCTTGAAAAACTTATTGAGGCGTTTAAACGAGAGGTTGAAGAAGCCGCCAGGGGCGAGGGGAAAGATCCTGATAAAGAAGGGAAAGGAGAGCGGGGTCGTGGCAAAGAGGGCAGCGGTCGCGGCAAGAAGAGAAGGGGCAAACGCACCTGGGATAAAAGGGACTATAAGAATCTTGACGACAATGTTGAACTCGGTACCAGAGGCCTCAAAATATCGCTTCGACGCCTGAGAAAACTGGCTCGTACCGGTGCAGAAGATGAGTTCGATATCGACAGTACGATTTCGGAGACTGCCCGGAAAGGTGGATTGCTGGATATCATCATGCGAGCGGAAAGGCGAAATACGGTGAAGGTACTTCTGTTTTTCGATAACGGTGGCTCGATGGATGCTCACGTCAAGATTTGCGAAGAACTTTTCTCTGCTGCTAAAACTGAATTCAAGCATATGGAAAATTTCTATTTCCATAACTTCCTCTATGATGGTGTATGGAAACAACATCATCGTCGCATGAACGAGCGACTCGACACATTTGATATCATGCACAAGTATGCCCATGACTATAAGGTCATTTTCGTGGGCGATGCGACCATGGCACCCTATGAGATTACACACGCAGGTGGGAGCGTTGAGCACTGGAATGAAGAGGCCGGAGCAATCTGGATTCAGCGTATGATGGATACTTATGAAAAACTCATCTGGATTAACCCCACCCCTCAGGATACCTGGGAGTACTCAACATCGGTAGCACTTACCCGAAAACTGGTCGATGATCAGATGTACCCTCTGACGATCAGGGGTATCGAAGAAGGCATGAATTACCTAAGCAAGTAGTTCAAATTGAGTGAAACTCAATTTGAACTACTGCAGTCGGGTTATTTTCTGCATGGCAGAAAGTAACCGTCGGCAGGCGATTGCAAAGCAAACGCCGAGAGACGTGCGAAGTAAATAGATAGAGCGAAATTATTTATTTTTATGCGTTTGAATTTACTGCCAGACTGTCGGTGCGGCAGGAAAGTTCAGGTTGTACCCGGCCGTAAGCTGGCTGAAATTTACGGCTGCTGCGGAACTCGACAATTTTTACTGTGTAAAAATCTGGACTCAGACAGTCCTCGCAGAAAACTCCGGAAATATTAGCCAGCTTAAGCACGACCTGATTGGGTACAACCTGAACTTCCCTGCCGCACCTTGGATCTAACGTACATCGATCATCGCCGGGCATTATTCACTTATCTGATATTTTCACTCATCGTGAAAAATCTTATAGTACAATCCTGATAATTCTTGCCAATTGAATCACGGTCGTGACCAGCCAACTCAGAAATGTCGAAAAACAACTGCAGCATTGCATGTTGTCAGATCAATTCAATCTGAGTAGAAAGCTCAAGCGATTAAGCAATGCTGCAAAGAAGGATCGACTTGATTCCCGGGCGGTTAACAGGCTGATTGGTGACGTGCAGAAGTCCATAGACACGGCTTACCGCAGGCTCGATTCAATTCCTGAAATTGCGTATCCCGAAGCACTGCCAATCAGTGCTCGTGTGGATGAAATTCAGAAATTGATCCACGATAACCAGGTCGTTATTCTGGCCGGTGAGACCGGCTCAGGAAAAACCACGCAACTGCCAAAGATTTGCCTGTCTATGGGGCGTGGGGTAAAGGGGATGATTGGTCATACCCAGCCTCGCAGGGTGGCAGCACGCACCGTCGCCCATCGAATTGCCGAAGAATTGCAGGTGCCCTTCGGTAATGAGGTGGGGTACCAGGTCAGATTTACAGATCAGTCCAGCAGCAGAACGTTATTAAAAGTGATGACGGATGGCATCCTCTTAGCTGAAACACAGCACGACCGATTTCTTGAAAAATATGACACGCTGATTGTTGATGAAGCACATGAACGAAGTCTCAATATCGATTTTCTGTTGGGATTTCTGAAGCGACTGCTACCCAAACGGAAAGATCTGAAGCTGATTATTACGTCTGCGACCATTGACCTGGACAGGTTTTCCAGACATTTCAATAATGCACCCGTCATTGAGGTATCCGGCCGTACCTATCCGGTTGAAGTACTGTACAGACCGTTGGAAAAGAACAAAGATCAATCCAGCCGGGATTCTGATGAGTTGATGTATCAGGGGATTCTTGATGCAATGCAGGAAATACAGACCCGTGATCGTTCTCGAAAAACAGGTGACCGCGATGTGCTGGTATTCTTGTCCGGTGAACGGGAGATCCGAGAAGTATCTCACCTGCTACGCAAGGCCAGGCTGCCGGGCGCCGAGATTTTACCCTTGTATTCAAGGTTGAGCGTGGCTGAACAGAATCGTGTATTTCAGAGTCACACTGGCAGGCGCATTATACTCGCTACGAATGTAGCAGAAACTTCACTGACGGTGCCGGGAATTCGCTATGTTATCGACCCGGGCTTCGCACGAATCAGTCGTTACAGCTATCGCTCGAAAGTACAGCGACTACCAATTGAAGCGATATCCAAAGCCAGTGCCGAACAACGTAAAGGACGCTGCGGACGGATCAGCAATGGAATCTGCATACGGCTGTTTACTGAAGATGATTTTATGGCACGTCCGGAGTTTACTGACCCGGAGATTCTGCGAACCAATCTTGGGGCAGTTATATTGCAGATGCTAACGCTTCGTCTCGGTCGCATAGAGGATTTTCCGTTTCTCGAGAAACCTGAAAGCAGACAGATCAATGATGGATTTCATCTTTTACAGGAGTTGCAGGCAGTAGATGACAAACGGGAGATAACCGATATTGGTAGAATTTTGACAAGAATTCCGATCGATCTTAGATTAGCCAGGATGCTCATTGAAGCGCAACGGCTTGGCAGCCTGAAAGAAATTTTAATCATCGCCAGCGCCCTTGCAGTTCAGGATCCAAGGAGCAGACCTCACGAACATCAGCAAGCTGCTGATGAAGCACACAAGCAATATTGGCATGAAAACTCGGACTTCCTGACGCTTCTGGTTATGTGGGAAAGATTTGAGGAAAAACGCCAGGCTCTCACTCAGAATAAACTGAGAAAATATTGTGTGGGAGAGTTTCTCTCATATATTCGTATGAGAGAGTGGCGTGATGTGCATCGTCAATTACATTTGCTGTGTGCTGAATTGGGCTATCGTGAAAATAGCGTTGCGGCAGATTACGCTTCCGTGCATAAAGCTCTGCTTGCCGGTTTACTGGGAAATATCGGTACTAAACATAAGGACAACGACTATCTTGGTGCTCGTAATCGCAGATTCTATATTTTCCCTGCATCATCACAGTTCAGAAAGCAGCCAAAGTGGCTGGTGTGTTCTGAATTAGTTGAAACTACCAGACTCTATGCGAGAACTGTAGCCAGGATAGAGAGCGATTGGATAGAGTCGTTGGCAAACCATTTGGTGAACAGAACCTGGTCAGACCCGCACTGGGAAAAGAAACGCGGCCAGGTTGTCGCGTTAGAACAGGTAACTTTATATGGTCTGATTATTGTGCATGGAAGAAGAACTGACTTTGGTGTAATTGATCCAGTTGCGAGTAGAGAGATATTTATACAAACCGCTCTTGTTGAGATGCAGATGAATACACGTGCAGCATTCTACTTGCACAATAGAGCGCTGGTAGAAGAAATTGAACTCATGGAAGCCAAAACACGTCGCAGGGATATTCTGGTAGATTTACAGGTTCTGTATCGATTCTATGATGGACTGATTCCAGTTGAAGTTTACGATCAGGTTTCGTTTGAACAGTGGCGGAAGAAGACCGAAAGACTGGATTCCAGGCGACTGTATTTGACGAGAGAATATTTATTACGTGATGCGAGCGATATTTCAGCTTACCAGTTTCCGGATGAACTGCAATTACCAACCGTTTCCCTCTCGCTGGATTATCATTTTGAGCCACAGCACCAGTATGATGGTGTTAGCGTAAAAGTACCGTTGAGTTTGCTGCAACAGTTGCCAGAGAAGCAACTGGAATGGTTGGTGCCAGGATTTCTGCGAGAGAAATGTATGGGCCTGTTGAAATCGCTGCCAAAATCGTTACGAAAAAAATTCGTACCTGCCCCTGAATATGTAGATAAAGCGGTACAGGGTATGGTGTTCGAAGGCCGATCACTGGTGGAGGTGTTCGCGGAAAAACTAAGGCAGAGGACAGGAGTAGAGATACCACCGGATGCCTGGAATCAGGCCGCTCTGGAAAGTCACCTGATTATGAACATTCGCGTGGTCGATGACCAGGGGCATGAATTGGGTACCGGTCGGAATCTGACTGAATTAAAGGAAAAATTTGCTGTGCAATCCTCTGAAAGCCTTAAGTCGGTAGAATTTGAGCAGCATGAAAAAAGAGATTTGACCGGTTGGACATTCGATAAATTGCCGGAATTTGTGGAAATTGAGCAGGCCGGTATAAGAGTGCGTGCATATCCTGCGCTGGTCGATCATTCGGATACGGTTGCAATTGAATTGTTTACTAATTCGCAGCAAGCACGGGTCCGATCTCGGCAGGGATTGCTGCGGTTGATCCTGTTTGGATTATCGAAGCAGGTCAAATACGTGCAGAAAAATCTCGTTGGATTTGATCAGTATTCGCTATTTTACGCATCAATTGGTTCTCGGGAAGAACTGCAGAGTGAAATAGTCAGCGCCATTTTCAGGTATGTATTTGTGGATGGTCGGCCGATTCCCCATGACAGGGAGTCGTTTGAGCAGCGTCTCTTGCTCAAGAAAGATCTAATGATTGTGGCAGAGGAAGTTTCGCAGCTCATGGGCCGAGTATTGAAAGCGTATCACGAAGTGCAGGTAAAACTTGAAGAATATGTTGGAAAGAAAACTTATTCTGCTGCAGTTGACGATGTTAATCGCCAGATTGTCGGCCTGATTCCGGGCGGCTTTCTGCGTGATATACCACTAGCCTGGTTGCACCAATTGCCCAGGTATTTTAAAGCGATTGAACTGAGACTTGAGCGGTTGCATGGTGATCAAAAGCGTGATCAGCAGTCAATGGCAGCCGTGAACCTGTTTTGGGACCGATACACAACAGAAGATATTGATTCAGATACAGAGCTTGTGGCGGATGAATTGTGCACCTATCGTTGGATGCTTGAAGAATACCGGGTGTCGTTATTTGCCCAGACCCTGGGGACACATGTCCCTGTTTCATCCCAGCGACTAGAAAAGCAGTGGGCGAAAGTGATCGCATTGAAAGTCTGAAGTTGGCGTCCGTAACAAGGTTATGCAGCCTAACAGTCTTCTTTAGTAGGATACCGTTCGTCCACTGGCAGGTTCGATTTATCCATAATTTGCTTGCGCAGACTTGAGAGAGGAGTTAAAGTCAGCCGCGAATGGTTTTTAATGGTTAGGTATTGGATTAATTTGCTGTTTTAATCCATTGTTTTGAAAGCCGTTTTCAATAGCAATCCTCCGGCAAAGCCGAAGGTATTTCGATTGCTGACCTGTACAGGAACCGGCCATCGATGAAAGCGAAAGTGATCGCTGACACGCACGTGGCAATTCCGCCATTGAAGGTCAATGATCCACCCGGCAAAGCCGGAGGTTTTCGTTTTCAATAATGTTGGAATCAGGGATTGAACTGGCGATAAGAGAAGTATAAATGAATGTGGGAAGCGGTGACTTACTGATTGTGGTCTTAGATGCTGCGGTTCAGGACACCCACAATGAAGTAGCAAATTGCCTTGCGGACAGTGGACTGAATTCAACCATGGTTACCACTGAACAGACTTGTCTCGACCAGATTCAAGCCCATTGTCCTGATCTGATACTTTACTTTCTGTCGAACTCGGA
>CAZNFE010000016.1:0-1302 GCA_964571945.1 uncultured Pseudomonadales bacterium | reverse complement strand
GGAGCGACAAAAACTCGCACGGCTGAATAGTGAACTTGAAGAAAGTTTGCGAATTCTCGAACGTGACCAGAGAGCAGGTTTTCGGGTACAAATGGCGATGATGCCAAGATCACCATTTGTGGCAGGTAACATCACATTTGCGCACAAAATCATCCCTTCAATAATATTGAGCGGTGATTTTGTTGATTATTTTGAATTGGTTGACAATCGGCTGTTTTTTTATATCGCTGACGTGTCCGGGCACGGTGCATCATCTGCATTCGTCACTGTGTTGCTCAGAAATCTATCGCAACGGCTGAGTAACGAATACGAACAACTTGCGCTGGATAACACTGCAGCGATATTGGCGTGGTTCAACCAGGAATTACTCAGAAGCGAAATCGCACAACACGTCACCATGTTTCTGGGAATCATAGATATCGAAAAAGATTTATTGGAGTTTAGTAATGCAGCCCATTTCCCGGGCACTATATATAGCAGTGCCGGGAAAGCACAATATCTGGAGATTGGAGGACTGCCTCTGGGCTTGTATGAAAGCGTGAATTATGAAACCAATACCATCGAGCTGACCGGATCATTTGAGCTGGTAATGTTCTCGGATGGTATTTTTGAAATCATGAATCAACAAACTCTGAAGGCCAAGGAAGATTTACTGCTGTCACTGGTAGCAGAGGGTGGCTGTACAGTGGAGATGCTTTCAGAACGGTTGGGACTTGGTGCTGTAAAGGACGCACCGGACGACATAGCGTTATTTACGATTGCAAGGGCTGCATAATGGCGAACGGCAAACTGTTGGTTGCAGAACAAGACGGCGTTCATGTACTAAAATTCGTGGGTGATGTGCGGGTAACCCTCGGCCCTACTATCGACGCTTTTCTCACAGCACTATTAAAAACCGAAGATTTCAAGTCAGTCATCATTGATTTGACTGAGACGATAGGAATAGATAGCACGTCACTTGGTTTTTTGGCAAAAATATCAATTGGCACAAAAGACTCGTTTGACATAGTGCCGACCATTGTTTCGACCAATGAAGATATTACACGGCTTCTGTTGAGTATGGGATTTGATCAGGTGTTTCTCATTATCAGGGAACCTCTGGAATCGACCGTAAAATTGGGAGAAATCCCTGTCAAGAACATGTCCGAAGAAGATTTTCGGAAAAAAGTATTGGAAGCGCATCAGGTACTGATGCAGCTAAACGAAGACAATCAGAATACTTTTAGAGATTTGGTCGTAGCACTGGAAAAAGAGCAGGATAGCGCCACAGTTCATTAGTCTTCGCATACTGGTACTCCATCA
>CAZNFE010000015.1:13921-17197 GCA_964571945.1 uncultured Pseudomonadales bacterium | reverse complement strand
GGGTGCTGGCAAGATGATCGTACCAGCTGTCTGTATGCGGATGAGGAATGCGAGTGACGATTGTGCCAGTTGATCATATTTTGCATTCGGCAAGCCTGTTATGCTGGCTCTCAGTCAGATGGACCTTTGCAAAGGGGAGTTGTACCTGGATGAAAAAGATCGGCCTGATCGGCGGTATGAGTTGGGAATCTTCAGCAGAATATTACCGATTGCTGAACCAGATGCTGCAGGACCGCCTGGGCGGATTGCATTCTGCTGCCTGTGTAATGAATTCCCTGGACTTTGATGAGCTTGAGTCCTTGCAGACGGGGGGTGACTGGGACGCAGCCGGCGACATGATGAAATCCGCAGCACTGGAGCTGGAAAAAGCGGGGGCTGAGTGTCTGTTGATCTGTTCAAACACGATGCACAAGGTTGTCGACCAGGTTACTGACGTGATCTCCATTCCGCTCATTCACATCGCTGATGTGACCGGGGCAGCCGTTGTCAATGCAGGCATACATGAAATCGGATTATTAGGTACGCGGTTCACCATGGAAGAGGACTTCTTTGTCGACCGATTGTCAGCAGGCAGAGATTTGCATGTAACCATTCCTGATGCTGCTGAACGTCACATGATCAACCGCGTGATTTATGAAGAGCTGTGTCTCGGGCAAATCAGACGATCTTCAAGAAGTCGTTTTTCCGCGGTGGCAGAGAGATTATCCATGGCAGGAATCGAGGGGGTCATCCTGGGATGCACCGAGATTGGGATGCTTCTCAAGCAAGCAGATGTTTCGGTGCCTTTGTTTGACACGACCACCATTCATGCCAGAGCAGCCGTCGAATGGGCTCTTTCAGAGGTTTCTCAATAGGCCAGTAGATGCCTGACATCCGTGGCAGCTTTCTAGTCAGCCCCGGTATGAAAATTCGTCGGACTGCCATCCAGGCTAACAGCATTTTGTTCCGACCAGTAACGCTGGATACCCGCCTGGCCTTTTTTTGCTGTCCATTTCTTAAGCGTGTCGCGTTCTGAGACAAAGTCCATAAAGGGAACAGCATAACCACAGGATGTTTGCGCCAGATCAATCTGCATATGAAACAATTGACGGGCACCATCCGGATTGCCGAACAGACTCAGCCATTCCTGCCATCGATCATCTCCAGGATAGGCAACCTGAGCCGTACCATATAGGCGGAGAATTTGCGGTAAGCCTTCGAACGCGCAGAACATGAGGGTCATACGATTGCAATCAAGCAGATGTGTTGCTGTTTCATTACCGCTGCCGGTGAGGTTTAACCAAACCAATTCATGCGGATTTAATATTCGCAGGGTGTCGTAACCCTTTGGTGACAGATTGACATTGCCTGCCCTGGCAGCGGTAGCGACAAAGAAGACTCTCTGAGCTGCGATAAAGTCCTGCAGAGAGTCAGACAGTTCAGTGAATCTTTCCGCCATCGTCGAATACCTCGGCTAATGAAGATGAACGCATTGTAGCAAATCACCCGTCACAGAGGCGAGGTTCCCCGGATATGAAGTGGTTAAAACAGGTATCGTCAGGTAACATCAGGTATCCAGATTGAATCGGATTAATGACACTGTTGGTGAGGAATAAAATTGTGCAAAATTATGCTCTGAAGACTGGAGTTTTAACGGTCACTTTATGGTTGTTTTCTCTCATGCTAACCGGCTGCCAATCCATCCAGCCTGTGCAGCAGATAGTAGGTAGTTGGGATGGTAAACTACACGGTTTTCCGGTTGTTATTGAATATACCAGGAACACGGTAAGCGTAAATGGAATGGAACCTGTGGGTTATTCCATTGCAGCGGATCTAGTAACTCTGGACACTGAAATTTCACAACAATATCGGGTGCAGTTTCCATCCAGAGACGAAATGATTCAGGTGGATAGTGCATCTGGTGCGGAGCAGAAATATACCCGCAGAAATCAATAGCAGGATGGTTGAGGAGCCAGGTAAATTTCCACCTGCGATGGCTGGAGCTGTTGTAGTAGCCAATATGATTGGCACAGGTGTGTTTAGCAGTCTTGGATTTCAGTTGCTGGATATTCGGTCTGGTTTTGTGTTGTTGATGCTCTGGGTAGTAGGCGGATTGACGGCGCTGTGTGGTGCGTTAACCTATGCTGAACTCGGTGCAGCTCTGCCGAGATCGGGCGGTGAGTATAATTTTCTGACTGAGATTTACCATCCAGTGGCCGGTTTTACCTCGGGCTGGATTTCAGCCACGATTGGATTTGCTGCTCCGACAGCACTGGCAGCGATAACCTTTGGCACCTACCTGTCTTCCGTCTTCCCGGGCCTGTCACCTGCCTGGCTGGCCTGTACATTGGTTATTGCGCTAACGTTAGTCCATGCAATCAATAGAAACACCAGTGGTAGCATGCAGCTATTTTTAACCGGGGCGAAATTGTTGCTCATCGGTATTTTCTGCTTGCTTGCATGGTTCATAGTCAAGCAACCGCAACCCGTTCATTTTTTGCCTGAGAGTGGTGACGCAGAGCAACTCTTTAGCGGCGCCTTTGCGATCTCGCTGATATATGTCAACTATGCCTATACCGGTTGGAATGCCGCGACTTATCTAAGCGGTGAAATTAGAGACCCGCAGAAATATATGCCCCGGATATTGATTATTGGCACCGCGCTGGTCATGACCGTTTATGTTGCACTTAATTTTATCTTTCTGTATGTCGCACCAATGGATGAAATGGTGGGTAAAATCGAGATTGGTTATGTAGCTGCCCGGTTTGTATTTGGCGAAACCGGTGGTGCGATAATGGGGGTGATATTGTCATTGTTGCTGATTTCGACAGTAAGCGCGATGATTATTGCGGGTCCCAGGGTGTTGCAGGTCATTGGTCAGGATTTCAGGGTGTTCAGGTTGTTGGCCAGGAATAATAAGAATGATATTCCTGCCATTGCGATTCTGATTCAGGCAGGCGTTACGCTGGTAATCATAGTGACTGGCTCATTTGAGTCCATTCTGGTTTTCTCAGGATTTACGTTGGGCGTGAATTCGTTAATCACCGTTACGGGCATATTCGTACTGCGCTGGCGACAGCCGGACCTTGCCAGACCGTATCGTACCTGGTTGTACCCATTGCCTCCCCTGATTTACCTGATAATTACCGGCTGGACTCTTGCATATATCCTATATAATCGACCCGATGAAGCATGGCAGGGAATTATAATCATCGCCAGCGGCACAATCTTTTACCTGATAACAGTTCTATTGGGTCGCTATAATATTGCTGGAAGAGATACCGTCGGCTTCGAGTA
>CAZNFE010000015.1:0-13821 GCA_964571945.1 uncultured Pseudomonadales bacterium | reverse complement strand
CTGTATTCTGTGGCACGACAATTGGACGAAAAATACCTGTGTTGGTTTGATCGAAGTCATAGGCAAATGCCACTCGCTTTGTATAGGCTGTCAGGCAGGTGGGAGGGCTACACTGACAAAGAATAGGGATATTCCATGGTCAGTTAGCCGTGCTGAAATGGAGGCAGCTTATGAAGATCATAGCCCGAATAGTTATGGTCCTGGTGATGGTGCTGATCGCCTGGTGGCTAGGACAGATGATTGCCTCAGAAACGGGTGAGGTAGTCGTGCTGATAACGCAAAGCGAAACGGGTGAACCGAAGAATACCCGGTTGTGGGTAGTCGATTACGAAGGTAATGTCTGGTTGAGGGCAGGGTCTGAACAAGCCGGCTGGTATAAACGAATAGTGTCTTTGCCGGAAATTACATTACAGCGGCGAGGAATCAGGCAGTCATTCGTTGCAAAACCAGAACCTGCGTACCGGGACACCATCAATACTCAAATGAGAAAGAAATATGGATGGCGTGATGCCTATATCGGTTTTTTCTTTGCCCGGGATGAGTCGATACCAATACGACTTGTTACCGAGTAAGTAATGCGTGGTGGGCTACTGGGATTTACAATTCGTTCATTCGTTCAGTGATGAATTTGCGCAGGGCATCGCCAGGGTGTTTGAGCAGTGCCTTCTCAAATTCACTTTTCGCTGTGCTGCTTTTACCCAGACCGACCATAATGTTCGCCTTCAGGATATGAACAAACAGATCACCCGGATCATCCCACCGTTTGTTATCCGAGGCAATGTACATCTGTAGTTTTGTCAATGCGTCATCAAATCTATTTTGTCGCAGATAAAAATTCGCTTGATTGAACAACGGACCGGCACGATCATCTATTTCATTTACGGCTGCCTCAAAATGAGTTGCCGCTGCAGCAATTTGTGCTTTCTTTTCCATCAAAATGGCAGTTGCCAGTTCAGCGTAGCCGCCGTCATGTTGTCGAAGTATTTTAATCTGTTGTTCAGCTTTATCCAGATCGCCACCAGCTATTCCAGGTGCATTCATATAATAACTGGCTAATGCGAACCTGGCTTGTAGATGTGTGTTGTCCAGTTCAAGTGCGGATTCCCATGCCTTTTTTGCATTGTTAGCATAAATAATTTTCTTGAAAACACCGACGTCTGCGAGTAAGGAAATATAGGTAATCCCCAGCAGGTAATGAGTGTCCGCCCGGGTAGCATCCACCTTCAGACTTTTCCTGAGAAGTTTCAATGCGGATTTGTAATTTCGTTCTTTGATGTAACTTCTGGCCAGGTAGTAGTTGAGCTCAGGAAGTTCAGGGTGGGCCAGCTGGAGTTTTTCCAGCGCACTCCTTGCCGCATCGAAATCTCCTTCCTGAAACGAGTGCAGGGCACTTTGAAGAGTGCCTGGGGTTGCGCTTGCCGATCCGGTGAAGCATAAAAAGAGGAGCAACAACCAGGGCAAATTTACTAAACGGCCAGCCATTCTTTTTCGTTCCGGGTTAATTTGTCAGGTTCATTCTTAATGCGGGTGACCCTCTTTACCATGGACGTGACCATGAGCACTTTCTTCTCTGGTTGCATCACGTACATCAGTAATTTCAATGTCGAAATTCACCTGCTTCCCTGCCCACGGATGATTGGTATCGATGGTCGCCATAAATTTACCAACCTTCAGAACAGTGACTTTCCGTTGCCCCTGCTGTGTGTTCACGGTGGCCGTCATACCAGGTCGCCAGCGTCTGGCACCCTGGAGATGTTTTATCGGTATGCGCTGTTCAGAGTTTTCCCGGAGCACGCCATAGGCACTTGCAGGTTCCAGGGTAATACTGAACGTATCACCCGGGTTTTTGTCGGCTATGGCTCTTTCGAGTGCCGGTAAGATATTTTTGTGTCCATGCAGATATTCATTCGGAGCGCTCCCGAGCGTAGATTCAAGCTCTGCACCGGTTTCATCGGTGAGAGAGTAATGAAATTGAACTACCTTGTTCAGGCTAACCCTCATGTTTACCCTTGCAGACGATGTTACTCATTTTCGGTGAGTGCTCTGATCACAGCATCAATGGTAGCGTCTGCTTTTTCACGCATCTGATCATCTGTCGCATCCTGGATAGGGTGGGGGACAAATACACAGCGAGCATTTTTCAATCCGAGAGCCCTGGCCTGTATGTGGGCCGCTTCTTCAAATTCTTTCGATGCCACAGTTACTGAGGGAATATCCTGAATTTCAAACCATACCGTATCATGCAAACTGCACGTGGTACAGGAGCCTCAGTCTGCCAGTGCTTCGATTACGAAATCGTTTTGTGCCACTATCTCCTTACGAAGTTCATTTGGTGCGGGCTTTGTGAATGTCGGCTTGGCATACCGGGTAATCTCTACTTCAGGTAACCGCTCGCGCAGGCTGGACTCAAACCTGTCCAGCAGCACGCTGCCCCGGGGCTTGGAAATATCCAGTAATGCCAGGCGACCAACTATTTCACCGCTCCGCTTCGAGAGTTGTCTCTCTACTGGAACGCTTTCATCGGTGGGGTCAAGAATGATAGTCATGTGAGTTACTCCTCAATTTTTTTTGTGACGACGATTGAACCCGTGGGTCCGGTTACCCAGCCGTGGAATGCGCCGGAAAACTTACCGGCATCCGATCCTGCTACGACGATATGAATATTCTCTGGAGACCTGAATTTTGAAATGCTTTGCTGTTGCATCTCCACGGGCATTGCGGCGTATCTTTCAGCCGGAATTCCTACTCCTGAGATGCCGTCAGCAACCAGGTCGCAGATTGGTTTTTTGGTAACCTCCTGAATTCGATTTCGAACATCATCTTTACTGTAATGTTTCTGTTTCATCAGGGTATCGATATGTTCCGGGCAGATGACCAGTAATGCATCACCATTCATATACGCCTTCGGATGGTGAGCACCGGCCAGTGCCAGCCCAAAGCTGCCTGCTAATTGTGGCGCGGTCAGAGAGGTTTGGTCAACAATCAACGTTGGTCCGCTGGTCATGCAGAGCAGTGTTACAGTGGAATCTTCCTTTTTGAATCCGCGTTCTACATGGAGTGGATCCCACGGGCTGCGTTCTTCCCATTCAGCAAAACACATACTGAACTTCATGGGATTACCCAGGGTAGGCCTTTCGGTACCGCCAGGCTTTGCACCACCGATGTTACGAAGAGCCAGACGCAGCGCACGGCCAATAGTGGCGTTAGCCCGGTTTCCCTGACCCAGCGCGGAAAGTTTCATATTCATACCGATACGTTCCCTGATGGGACCATTGACTACCATGACGGGTGAGGCACCCATGGTTGTTGCCATCACTCCATGGATATTGAATTCATCGGTGCAAGCTGCTTCAAGAGCGGCGATTACAACCGGTAGATATTCCGGTTTACAGCCAGCCATGGTCGCATTGATGGCTACTTTCTCGACGGTTGCCAGACCCATATTTGGGGGGATTGTAGCAACCACTTCCTGAGCGTCTCGATTGCTGCCAGCCAGCATCCGGATCACTCTCTCCTGGGTTGGTGGTATCAGTGGAAAGCCGTCGCTGAACCCCTGATCAAACATAAACTCGAATTCATCGTCTGCTGACGCGATTTCAATTTTACGAGCTCGTAATGGACTGTTCTCTGCCTCTGCCTGTAATTTGTCGGCCATCAGTGGGTCTACAGATAACGAACCACAACCTGGACGCCACTCGGGAAATTGTGGCCATTCTATCTCCGGTTCGGTCAGATGATGCTCATTGACCAGGGTTGACAGCAGAGATTGCCAATCTTCGCGAACGAATCCCTGTTGACGTTCCAGTTCCCGTCCCTGACGATCAGCCAGAATCAGCGTGGGTACGATTTCCACATCATAAGCGAAAGATACTTTCAGGTTGCTGTCATCGAGAATGGGTGCGGACATGTTGAATTGCTCAAGCAACTGCAAATTTCCCGGCAGGGTCTGTCCCACCAGATGCACATCCATACTGCTTCCGAGTGCTTTGTAGCAAGCCTCGAGAATGGGTATCACCGTTTTACAGGTAGGGCAGTCTTCCTTGATAAAGCAGATCAATGTTTGCTTATCACCAGGGAAACTAATGTCCTGGTTGTCACTGTTTTTCAGGGAGAAAGCCGGTAACAGGTCTTTTGTCTTGTTCATTCCGGGTTCCAGTTCTTTCGGGACATTTTTCGGATAGTAACGGATGATAACAAATGGGTGCTAAAGAAGAAAAAAGTATGCTGACCTTAATGGCGCTTGCTTTAGTAACTTTGCACCAGGTGCGGGTTCGAATTGGGAGGAAGCCTTCCTGAATGCCCGGTAGCAGGAGGAAATAGATGCTGAGATGGATTTTCTACTGTACTCTTATTTACTGACTATAAATCAATAGGGAGAGTGGCGATGGATTATCCGGATCTGGACCTGAATTTGACCGAAGAGCAGAAAATGTTACGACAGATGGTAGAAAAATTTGCCATGGAAGTGGTGCGCCCTGCGGGTATTGAGATGGACAAGATCGCAGATCCGGCGCTGGCAATTGATGAATCTTCACCCGTCTGGTCAACTATCAGACAGTATCGGGAGCTGGGTCTGCACAAGCGTGGCATGCCCGAGAGTGTTGGCGGATTAGGTGATCAATTTGATCCGGTGTCGATGATTCTTAGCGGTGAGGCGCTGTCTTATGCCGATACTGGGCTGTCGACCACGCTGGGTGGTGGTGCTGCCACCTTCAGAATGGCTGCCATGACAGATGACCCGGAGATGCAAGGCTGGGCGAAAGACTTTTGTGCAGATACAAGCGGAGAGATTAGCGGTTGCTGGGCAATCACTGAACCCAATCATGGCTCAGATTGGATGCATGCAGTGGATACAGAAAATGGAAATCCGGCACTGGGCGCCAATCTGAAAGCGAGGTTGCATGGTGATGAATATGTGCTCAACGGTCAAAAGTCGTCGTGGGTAAGCAACGGGGCATTGGCAACCCATGCCACCCTGCACGTTGGCCTGGATGATAGCAAGGGAATGCAGGGTACAGGCCTGGCAATTGTCCCATTGGACCTGCCTGGCATTTCCAAAGGCAAGCCGCTGAATAAGATTGGGCTTCGAGCATTGAATCAAGGTGAGATATTCTTCGATGAGGTTCGAATACCCCGCAAGATGATGGTTGTTTCAGACCCCTCAGTTATGAATCAGGGTATGTTTCGAGCGACCCTCACGGCCGCGAACGGTGGCATGAGTATCGCATTTGCCGGATTAGCGAGAGCTGCATTTGATGAAGCACTCAAGTATGCGAAAGAAAGAGTGCAGGGTGGGGTTCCCGTTTTCGAGCATCAGAACATCAAACTAAAGTTGTTCGATATGTTCAGAAAGGTCGAAGCGGCAAGATCATTATCCCGGCGAGTCGTGCTCTACAATTCGGTATCAGTGCCGGGTTCACTGGCCCATGCCGCTGCAGCAAAAATTGAATCCACCAATGCTGCCTTTGAGGTGGCAACAGAAACTGTACAGATTCATGGTGGAAATGGCTTGTCCAAGGAGTATCTGGCAGAGAAATTGTTTCGTGATGCCCGGGCGGGGTTGATCATGGATGGTACCAATGAGGCACTTGCGCTCAAAGGGGCATCGGATCTGCGGTGACGAAACAGATCAACACGTAGGCAAGTGTCAGCGAACCCGGCATTGTGTTCCCGACAACGGACCACAGGAGGTCAAGAAACTTCTATTTTCGGTCACTCAAAAATGGTAGCCTAAGACCTTGTTTCAAACTGGTGAAGAAGACATGAGTATTGAAGAATTCAGAGCAGAAGTCCGTTCATTTGTAGAGGATAATTGTGGTCAATCAATGCGTAGCAGGGCGTTTCACTGGGAGGATGCGCACGAGGTATATAGTACAGATGAAGCCCGGGCATGGCTGCAAGCAATGGCTTCACGCGGCTGGACGGCACCTTCCTGGCCTGGCGAATACGGCGGTGGTGGCCTGAACCGAGAACAGCACCAGGTGCTGGCGCAGGAACTGGCCCGGATCAAGGCGGTCCCACCCCTGACCGGTATGGGATTGGCAATGATCGGTCCCACCCTGCTGGAATATGGTACCGAAGCACAAAAACAGCGGCATATCCCGAAAATCATTAGCGGTGAAGTTACCTGGTGTCAGGGTTACAGTGAACCGGGAGCGGGATCTGATCTGGCCAGTTTGCAAACCAGGGCAGTGCTTGAAGGAGATCATTTTGTCATCAACGGCCAGAAAATCTGGACTTCCGGTGCTCAGTACGCAGACTGGATGTTTGCACTGGTCAGAACTGACCCCGATGTGCCCAAGCATGAGGGGATCAGTTTCGTTCTGCTGGATATGCATCAAACAGGCGTCACTATCAAGCCAATTCAACTCATATCCGGTTCTTCGCCTTTTTGTGAGACATTTTTCGATGATGCCATTGCACTTCGGGAAGATCTTGTAGGGGAGCTTAATAAAGGCTGGACGGTTGGCAAACGGTTGCTCCAGTTTGAACGATCTGGAATCGGCAGCGTCTCCAGTTCCGGCGGCGAGAAAAAGAAGCAGAAACCCCGCAATGAACTGGCTGATATTGCCAAACAATATGCAGGTGAAGTGGAAAGTAAAATCGGCGATAGCGCCATGCGCGAGAGAGTTACCAGACATACCATGGATCAGAAGGCATTCCAGTTAACCGGAGAGCGGGTCATTCAGGAGAATCAATCCGGCAAGACACCGGGTGCTGCGACCTCAATCTTCAAACTGGTTGGCTCCAACCTGATGAAAGAGAGTAATGAACTAAAATCCACACTGATGGGTGTGCAGGGTGTTGGTTGGGAAGGCAATGATTTCACTGAACATGAACTGGAAGCGGCACGCAGCTGGCTGACTACCCGGGCAGTGACTATCTATGGTGGCACCAACGAAGTGCAGATGAACATCATCAGCAAGCGAGTTCTGGGCTTACCGGATTGAAAGCGAAAACGCCCCGGCTCTAGCGGGGTGTTACCGATGTTCGATCAATGGTGGTGCCTGCCAGGTCTGTCTGTGATCTCTTTCGCTTGCAATCGGTGATTCACCCGGACTGCAGGTAGATCAGATCCCGTTGCCACTGCTCGACGGTCGACTGTAAAGAAAGACGGAAACGAGTATAACCACCGTGAGGTGGATGGATACGAGGGTCAGATTTTCCGTCAAAACATAGGCAATCGGGATACTCAACGACATGGTGGTGATGGCAAAAATCTTGATCCGGTTACCCACTGCACCGTGCTCAAACCAATCCCGAATGGTTTTGCCATAGCGGGGATGGTGATACAGCCAGTTTTTCAGTCGCGGGGAACTGCGACTGTACGCCCAGACCGCAATTAACAGAAATGGTGTGGTGGGCATTACCGGAAGAAAAGCACCGATAATGCCAAGCACTGTGCAAAGCCAGCCGATGGCTAAATAGATGTGTCTGATTTGTCGCTGGAGCATGGGATCAGGGACTACAAGAGTTAGCGAGTCTCAGAATATCGCACCCATTAGATTGCGGCGATTCACGGAAGTTCCGTGCAGCACCGGATCGAAAATGGGTCACCCGGAGCGATGTACCAGGCCAAATACACTGCGGGTTATGCTGTGAAATCTAATGGGGCATATTATCTGTGCGAGTTATCCGACCGAGATAACCGCCATGATGGCGCTTGCCCCAGTCTTCTTTGGTAAAACCTCTTGCTTCCATCAGTGACATGGCAATCGCATCACTGATGGCAAGCATGACAGCGATACTGGAAGTAGGCGTTAAATTCAATGGGCAGGCTTCGCCGGTTTGTCCCATGTCCAGGATTAACTCGCACTTCTCCCTGAGCTGTGAATCCGGATGTGACGTCACACCAATCAGATGAACCAGGCCGAGATGTCTTGCAAATTCCAGCATTTCCAGCACTTCTCTTGATTTACCGCTGGTAGAAAAAGCGATCATCACATCATCATCACTTACGATTCCCAGGTCGCCGTGAGCTGCTTCGGCCGCATGCAGGAAAACAGCAGGTGTACCCGTAGAACAGAGTGTTGCGGCAAATTTTCTCGCAATGTGACCCGCTTTCCCAATACCTGTGGTAAGTACTTTTCCGTTGCATCCATGCAGGATCTGCACAGCCTGTTCAAATTCATCAGTAATATCAATGGACTTGATTGCCGAGGCTTCGGCATCAAGGACAGCCTGCATTCGTTCTTTAATATTCATATTCGGAATTTCTCACCTGAATCTATGTTTTTGTGTCAGGATTCACAAAACTGAAACAATCCATAACTACATGAACGCTGACTAATGCAGTTAGTAAACCAATTGTAGTGGTTACAAATATCAGGCCGATAACGTGATCCTGTTACATTTCCTGTTGCGTAGATTCTACAACGATCTGGGTATTAAAAGGGAAAACAGCGGTCAATATTTCGTATTCAGTAATTCCCGCATGCCCCGGCCCTGATCCCTGCACCAGGCAGCGATAATACCCAGATCCCAGCCGATGCAAAAATGTTTAACACCCATTTCCAGAAACGATCTGGTCTGGTCGAAACTGGCGACCTCAACTCTTGGTGCCACGCCCGCTTTTAAGGCCATTTCAATCATGCTGTGATGTGCTTGCTGCACCTCGTCACTGCGAGTCTGGCCCGGCATGCCAATACTGATGGAATAGTCGGCGGGTCCGAACTGAACCATATCGATTCCCTCGACGTTGAGGATTTCTTCCAGTTCGTCCATGGCTCCTTTCTTTTCAATCATGATGGCGATCACCACATCATTCATAGCCTGCACCCAGTGTTCCGAACCGGCATAGGAGACATAGCCCACGTTACGCCGCATGCCGGCGCCATGCGTGCCACCGGCATCAGGTGTTTCTGACCGAACCAGGGATACGCACTCCCTGACATCATCAGCACTCCGGCAATCTGTGAACAACACGTTTTGCAACCCGGCATCAATAGCTCTCGTTGCAATAAAACCCGCGGTATGTTCCTCCACCTTCATCATCCCTGACATTTCCGGGAATAACTCAATCGCCCTGCCAAAGTTATCCAGGGTATCCAGGTTAAAAGGCGAGTATTCACCGACATATTCGATATAGTCAAACGCTCCTGTCTGACCAATTACTTCAATGATGCCTGGCCATGGAATGATCACATGGGTTCCTAATGTGGGTTTGCCATCATTCAGCATGGTTCGTAAACGATTTTCTTGCATCGTTGGTTTCCCCTTAATGTTCGTGCTGTGGTGCGGAATTGGATTTGACCCCTTGTCGCGTGGCTGGTTTGAAACAAACCACAAATCCTACGCATATATCGGATGATCACAACCGAATTACTGATCACCTGCAATTTCGTGCAACAGTGTATTAGCAAAATATTCCAGCGAAAACGGATAGAATTTGTCGCCGCAGAGGAACTCTTCAATCGCGTCATAGTACCCATTGAATGATTGCGCATCGAAGCCTTTTAAGTACATATAGAGATCTTCGAGTGCAGGGAAATCTCGCTGATCGATGAAACAACCTTTCGGTATATACGCTGCAATGTTATCAGCACCTCGATAAATTGGGATACACCCGGCAAACAGACTATCAAAAATCTTTTCTGTTATATAACCGGAATAATCACAGGCATTCTCATAACAGATAGAAAACTTGTAACGTTTCAGAATCTCTCTCTTTCTGATAACGGCTCCCCGGAAGGATGGGAATGGCTTAAGCAGGGCTGTCTTTTTCAACAGTCTGCTACGATTAAGCAAGCGCAGCTTACCCGGGAAATAAAATTCATCCCAGCCGGTACCGTAAAGGTCCAGATCCGTGGGGTGATGTTTTTCAAACCACCGGATGGCATCCAGCCTGCTTGAATACAGCTCCCGTGGATGTATGATTTTTTTATTTCCAGCAATCAGGGTACAGAATTTTTCTTTTGCCGCCAGATTTCTGGGGATGCTTTTACGGCGCTCAAAGGAAAAGTTGATCTTGTAATATTTCTGGTTATCTACCAATTCATCAGCCCAGGTAAAAATCTTGGTGAAAATCTGGTGTGCTTTATGATTGCCGATAAATGGTGCGATCAATTCACTTTCAAAGGTGATTAAGTATATTGGCAGATCATTAGCAAGTGCTTCCCTGAGATACGGATTGTTCTTGTTGGGAAGATCAATAAAGACAATGCTGTCGCAATTTGGCAAATCCATCACATCAACTGTACCGGCTTCGATGCCTCTACTTTCTGCAATTTGTTTCAAGTGTACAAATGGTTTTAACAGTTCATCCCCTATCAAAGAATCAGTATTTTCAAACAGAAAATTATCCTTGTTCAATGAATCATATAGATTACAAAAGGCGATTTTTTTTGTCATAAAATGATGAGCCGTTCAAATGAATTGTCACTGCTGATCTGATGTGCTCAGGATTGCAGGTAATCAGCCTGTCTGCTGGTAATTGATGGATATTAGCCAGTTAAAGTCCGAAAAGTCCAGTGTCGGTATCATTACGCATTGAGTCGAAACTGGTGGATATCGGGGGGAAGACTTTTCTATCATGACTCTTTTCCAGAGATGAAAATCTAGCCTGAAAAGAGCATACCCCCTGACGGGGTACAGGCGAGTGATCTGGATCAATCGTGCAGAGTTCCCTGGTTCAATGCGATAGGCAAGCAGTTCCATCGAGCTGTGCCCGCAGTTTGCATCTGGCTCTGTGCAGTCGAGTGGCTGCAGTATTGCAAGGCAAATTAAACTGTCTGGCGATATCTTTCAGATTAAAACCACCCAACACTTGCAGTATCAACGGGTCCCGGTACTTGGCTGGTAATTCCTTCAAGGCAACCCGTAAGGCAATTGTTTCCGGTCGCGTGTCCAGCTCTGTTTCCTGATCCGGCAATGCATTTACTTCCGTATCACTATATTCCAATCGCTTTCTTTCATATTTTCGGGCATTTTCTCTGCGCAGGATCGTGGTCAGCCAGCTTTTTGCAGCGCCGTCCTGTTGCAGTGAATCGAGAAATCGCCAGGCTCTGAGAAACGTCTCCTGTACCAGATCCTCTGCTTCGTGCCGGTTCCCCGCTATCCAGTAAGCGTAGCGGTATAACCAGTCACTATGTGCAGTTACCAGCTTTTCATAGCGCTGGGTCTTGTGCAGGTTCTGTTCCTGATTCAGACGTTTCATACCCATGCTCCGATCGATTTTTCGCATCCTTACTGCTAATGACGTCTTGATCGGCGAATTGTTACATTACAGGAACATGGAATTATGCCACTGAAAGTTCGCTGGCTATCCGGTGGATCACGCGGTAATGAGATAAATCAATGCACTGAATACACCGGCAACGGGCGCTGTGATTAACCAGGCGAATAAGATTGACTTGACTGCTTCACGATTGATGCCGGATCCATTGGTTAAACCGATGCCCATGATCGATGAAGCTGCGACATGGGTTGTGGACACCGGCATACCCAATCGACTGGCACCGAGAACCAGCAGGGTAGCGATGAGATTAGCTGAAAATCCCTGGGAATCGGTCATTTTTGTGACACCAAAACCCAGCACCTCCGTAACTCGATTGCCGATGATGAGGCCGCCCGCAGACATTGCCAGAGCCACTATGACGTAACTCATTTGTGTCGGTATCATTCGCGAGAGAAGCATGATGGGCAATATAATCGCTATGAATTTAGGTGTGTCATGCAAGCCACGTGCAAACGAGAGCAGACCACTGGTTACCCAGTGCAACTGATTTACCGACAGCACAAATCCGGGTTCGATTTTTGCAGATGTATTCTCAGCGTCACAGACGAGACACTGCTCAGTCTCCAGGGTGCTGAACTGACTCGCTCCTGCACCGGCCAGCAGGATGCCGGGTCTGGCTGGCAAACAAACCCTGATCTTCGAGATTCTGGCCGCAATTTTTTCCAGTGTCGGAGCCAGCAGGAGTGCAACGATTATTGCGACCACCGGACTTACTAGCAATGGCAGGATTATTTTGGTAAACGTTGATTGCCATGCAATTCCGTCGATACCCGCTGTTACCAGACCAACACCGACCAGTCCTCCTACAATCGCATGCGTTGAGGAAACCGGCCATTTACGCCAGGTTGCCAGCATAACCCATAATGCCGGTGCCAGGGCGATTGCTATCGATTGAGATAAATTCAATGCATGCTGGTTCGTATAAATGCTCTCTGTGATGGTCTTGATAATTGCTGTGCCCCAGATGGAACCTGTTAGTGCTCCTGCGCCTGTCCAGATAGTTCCCCAGAGAATAGCTGTGCGAATGGATGTAATTCGCGTTCCGGCCAGAGTTGCCACTGCCTTGGAGACATCGTTAGCACCATTGGCAAAAGCCATTAGAATGAGTAGTGTAGTTGCGCCATATACCAGCATGGTTTCCATGGTTGAATAACTCTAGTTGTATTTTTCCGAGTTTCAACAAACCTCATGCCAAAACTTTGGCGATGGGAGTGTTGAAATAATCCAGATACGAACCTAACCCATTGTTGGCAGATCAGGGGGTTCTGTTGATATAAGGTTAGACCATATTCCTCGCTGTAATCTTTCAGCGGGGGTTTTTACTTGTAACGGCAATATTGATCGCATTCGGTATAGCGCTGAAAGCTTATGCTGAAATAATTGTCATCGAAATTCGGTCTGTAAGAATCAGTTCATGTGAAATACAACCGACTTTTTGTTGGGTGCGTAAAAAAATGGAGAGACCAATGCGAATAATCAGCTTCCTCTTAATAACCATTTTGTTAAGTGTTCAGAGTATGCCCGCGGTGAGCGCTGATGCCATAAACGCTCAAGACCCGCTACAGTTTCAGGAACGGAAGGGCTGGAAACCTTTCTGGGCAACCATATTTATGGGTAATCGGGTAGGGTTGGAATACAACGAGGGCAGAAATTTTCGAAAATCAGAAATTATCCGGGGTATTCCGATCATTGGCTTTATTGTGATGTTACCCAAATTCTGTGCAGAGGCACTGTCTCTAAACCGAATGCAACATATAGCGAATGAAACCGGCATAGAAGAACCTAAAAGACTGCGCTATGAACAGACGACTCAACGTCTGCGGCAAGCCGGTGACGATGATGCGGCAGATTTGCTGGTTGCGAATTCACCACTGGATGAGCATCATTATCCATACAGAGAGAAGAAGTTTTCCAATCGACTCAAGTCAGGCATGCTGGAATTATTCCTTGGCCATCGTGATGCACTCGAATGGAACGAAGGGCGAAAAATTCGCGGGGTTGAGTGGGCATCTATTTTAATCATTCCCAGGATTTTCCCGGCAATTGAAGCATACAAGGGTAAACGCATGTCGGAAGTCGCTCGCGCGAAAAATCTGGATCCGAACTTTGGTAAGGAAGTCCAGCTCTGATTTTAGTGGGGATAGTCAGATGGTAGCGCGTATATTCCCGAGCCGTTCGGTTAACAGCGCGTTTTCCCGGTAATCGATCGGAATCACAATCAGGCTTGGTCCGCGCTCCTCAAAAGCAGTTTCCAGTGTTACTGCCAGATCACGACTGTTTTCCACTTTATGGCCATGCCAATCAAATGCTTTTGCGAGTTGCATCCAGTCAGGATTGCCAAACGACAGATCCGTGTGATGACCGAATGTGTTGTCCTGTTTCCAGGAGATCAGTCCATAACTGTGATCTTCCCAGACCATCACCACAATGTTGGCATCGAGTCGCCGTGCTGTTTCCATCTCTTGCACGTTCATGAGAAAACCCGCATCGCCGCAAATCGCCAACAAACGCCGTTCCGGGTACACCAGATGGGCTGCGATCACGCCGGGCAGCGACAGCGGCAACGTCACCCGCAGGAACCGCAT
>CAZNFE010000014.1:0-17687 GCA_964571945.1 uncultured Pseudomonadales bacterium | reverse complement strand
GCTCAAGGGGCCGGTACAGTGGGGCATGAGACCTTAGATTGAAAGCGAAATACCTTCGGCTTGGCCGGAGGATTGTTATTGAAAGCGAATACCCCGGCTTGGCCGAAGGATTGTTATTGTCAGGAAACTTCGAGAGACAGGGACGGGTGGAGTTTTACACACTTGGGACAGTAGTGTCTGCCCGTGTCGGTGATCAGCCAGTTCTTAGCCAGAATTTTATCCGGGTCAATCTCCGCCAGCCAGGCGCGCCCATCAGTGATCCGTCGACCTGTCTGAGCTCCACGTTCTTCATTTCTACGAATTTCGACTGTTCGGATTCCCTGAGGATTACAGCTATCGCAGAAAATGAAACTTCGCAGTCCGGGATCTGACTTGCGTTTCATATTATCCGCATGAAGTCCTTTTGCAGAGCAGATCGGGCAGACATAATAACCGCCGTCCATTGATACCCAATCATTATCATTCACCGCTGATTTGAGATCGCCTTCAAACCAGGATCTGCCATCGGTGACTCTGCGTCCTTGTGTATTACGGTGCTGCATGTCCCTTCGTTGTTCAGGAATGCGAACGCCACGGGGATTACATACGTCACAGAAAAGAAAGGTGCGAATGCTCATAAAACGTATCTTGGATACCATAAACCAAAAGCGACAAAAAGCATAACAAGATGGCACTTAAAGTCAACATGAATGCGTCCAGGCGGTTGTCAGTGTCAGCAGCTTTTTGATGTGTCATGGTGTAATTCTCAGCTTTTTGACTTAAACTGGGCTGCATGATGAAATCTGGCTGCATGATTGCAACTCATTGAATGTAGTTCTCTTTTTCATCCGGCAGGATGAATCTTGGGAATGCGAACAAATGAAGGGATGTTATCTGCCATAGAGCCATGAATGTGGAAACCGGATTTGATTCTCGAAGCAGAGATTTTGAAGGGCACGCATATTGTCTGAGGCTACACGAGGAGATGAACACTCGAGATCCAATTAGAAGAGTAACAGTAATATGGCAGCCGTAGTCGAAAAAAAACGTATCCGCATAGGTGATCTTCTGATTTCTGCCGGGTTGGTCACTCAAGATCAATTGGGGCAAGCACTGGAGGAGCAGAAGAGAACTGGCCGTAAACTGGGTCAAACTCTGGTTGCACTTAACTTTGTATCGGAGAATGACTTACTCGAACTGCTATCCAGGCAGTTGGAAATTCCTTTTATCGAACTCAAGAAATTTCGGTTCGAATCCCGTTTGGTCCAGCAGTTGCCGGAAGTTCTTGCACGTCGATTCCGGGTAATTATCCTTCGAGAAGACAGAGATGGATTCTTGTTGGGAATGGTAGATCCGACCGACCTTTTCTGCATGGATGAGCTTACCCGGCTGTTAAAAAAACCGTTCAAACCTGCCATTGTGAAAGAATCCGAGTTGCTGGACATTATCGGTATCGCTTACAGCGGTGAACAGGATATCGCTTCGCTGGCCGGTGAGTTGGAAATTGAGTTGACGGAAAGTGGTGCAGCGATAGATCTCGAATCCATCGGTGCTGATGTTACGGCGAGTGATGCACCTGTGGTTAAACTGTTGCAGAGGATTTTTGAAGGAGCAATTAACGCTAAAGCATCAGACATTCATATCGAGCCGGATGAAACAGTGTTGCGGATTCGGCAACGAATCGACGGTGTTTTGACCGAACAGGTGATGAATGAAAAGCGCATCGCAAGCGCACTTATGGTACGTTTAAAGCTGATGTCCAGTCTGGATATTTCTGAAAAAAGATTGCCACAGGACGGCAGATTCAACCTGAAAATCAAGGACCGCAATATCGATATACGTCTGTCCACCATGCCAGTGCAATTTGGTGAGTCGGTGGTGATGCGGTTGCTGGATCACACCGAAGGAGTTCTTCCACTGGATAAGGTGGGAATGCCGGAGGATCTGGTTGATCGATTTCAGCGAATGATCAAGCGCCCCAATGGACTGGTACTGATCACGGGACCCACCGGTAGCGGAAAAACCACCACGCTTTATGGAGCACTGTCGGAAATAAACAAACCGGAGACCAAAATTATCACCGTGGAAGATCCGGTGGAATACCGTTTGCCACGTCTTAATCAGGTTCAGGTAAATGAAAAAATCGGATTGGATTTCAATACGGTATTGCGATCCACTCTTCGCCAGGATCCGGACATTCTCCTGGTTGGCGAAATCCGTGATCGGGAATCTGCTGAATTGGCATTGCGTGCTGCCATGACTGGCCATCTGGTACTGTCAACATTGCATACGAATGATGCGTTAACCTCGGCATTACGATTGGTGGATATCGGTGTGGATAGTTATTTGATAGCGACTGCACTGAAGGCTGTGATCGCTCAGCGTCTGGTGCGCCGGGTGTGTGAAAGCTGTGCGGAACCATATACACCTGATGTCAATGAGCAGCAACTGATTGCTGCGATCGGTTTGGATTTGCAACAGCCCACTTTTCGTTCCGGAACCGGGTGCCCCCATTGCAATGACACTGGTTACCGGGGGCGCATTGGCGTATTTGAGTTGCTGGAGATAAACCGCCAGATGGCAGAAGCTCTGCGAGAAAATGACGTTAAGGCGTTCAGCCAGGGAGCACTTAAAAATCCCTGGTATAAGCCGTTGAGTCACAGTGCGCTCGAATACGCTGCCCAGGGGATCACCAGCCTCTATGAAGTCGTTCGTGTCACAGCGCAGATTGAAGATGAAACGCAAATGGAGGAGTTGGATTTGCATGCCGATGTTTGAGTATCGTGCGAGAAGTCCCCAGGGGCAACTTATCAATGGTAGATTTGAGGGTACCAATAGTGATGCTGTTGCCAGCAAGTTGATCGAAGGGGGAATCACACCACTGGTTATCAAGCAGATTGCAGAGAGTGATCTGATTAGAATCCGCTTGCAGAACTGGTTAGCCGGTAGCAGGGTAAGTACCCAGGAACTGGTCATGTTTGCACGCCAGATGTATACCATCACAAAATCAGGCATTCCCCTGATCGCTGCTATCCGGGGATTGCAAACTTCCATGCAACACCATCTGATGAGGCAGGCACTGCTAGAAATAGCTGATGCACTGGAGACTGGTATGGAGCTATCGACTGCAATGAAACGCCACCCGGATGTGTTCGATGAATTATTTGTCGGTATTGTTGGCATTGGTGAAAGCAGTGGCCGATTGGAAGAAGCATTCGACCAGCTAAGTGAATACCTGGAGCGAGACATGGAGACGGCCCGAAGTGTCAAGACAGCGCTGCGCTATCCGGGTTTCGTTCTTGCTGCATTGGCCATTGCCATAGTAGTCGTCAATATCTGGGTTATTCCTGCATTTGCAGACATGTTCGCCCGATTTAATGCTGAATTGCCTCTTGCTACACGCATTTTACTGGGCACCTCCGAGTTGTTTGTAAATTTCTGGCCATTTATTTTCGGTATTCTGGCTGCTGGCATATTTGTCGTTAATCGTTATATGAAAACGCCCCGGGGGAAAGCCCATTGGGGACGTCTCAAGCTCCAGCTACCGGTGGTGGGGGATATAATAAGCCGTGGCGCGATGGCGCGTTACAGCCGTTCGTTTGCATTGATGATGCGTTCCGGCGTACCGCTTCCCCAGGCGTTGGGATTGTGCGCCCAGGTGATCGATAATCCATATCTCGGAGTCAAGATTGAGCTTATCAGAGCGGGGATTGAACGCGGGGAAAGCCTGTTCCACACCCATTCCGCCAGCCAGATGTTCACGCCACTGGTATTACAGATGATATCGGTGGGAGAAGAGAGCGGCAATGTCGAAACATTGCTGGCCGAGGTAGCGGAATTTTATGAGCGTGAGGTAGATTACGATCTCCAAAGCCTGAGTGACAAAATCGAGCCGATCATGATTGTAGTCATGGCTGGATTTGTGCTGATTATGGCGCTGGGCATTTTTCTACCCATGTGGAGTATGTACGCGATTCAGAGCTAGCCCTGGTAATAGCCATTCGATTCAGGCTGTCCAAATTGGGGCCAATTAACAGGGAAGCAATGAAAGTCACGGCTGCGATAAACGAAATTCTGTGCTCCGAACCGGGGCCGAAATCTCCTGGCTCTCATCGCTCGCTAAACGAACGATTGCCGCCTACTGCGTTTGCCTCCGGCAAGCCGCAGTCTGGCTCTCATCGCTCGCTGCACAAATACGATTTTTCACTCCGAGTGAAAATATTGGTCGGCAGGTTTTTTGCGCGAGCAAAACACCGAGAGACGTTGCCGCCTGCTGCGTTTGCCTCCGGCAAGCCGCAGTCTGGCTCTCATCGCTCGCTGCACGAACGATTGCCGCCTGCTGCGTTTGCCTCCGGCAAGCCGCAGTCTGGATATAGTTTGTTTGAGTTGATTATTGTGGTTGTTGTTATCGGATTGTTGGCTGCTGCCGGGATTACTTACTACCTTGAGTTACAGGAAGAAGCATTGCACGCACAGTTGAAGACCCAGGCGCGCAACTTTGCCGGAGCTATCCAGGTCGTCCGGTCGGGATTGATGCTGCAACAGCATCCTGAAAAGATACCAACGGAACCGGGTAACAAACTTGGCGTCGATATGGATGGAACTTTGATTTACGTGAATGAATTGGGCTGGCCAGCCAACAGTTCTCCAGAGCTGGATTCATCCAGCGACACCCAGACGGCAGCCGAGTGCTATCAGTTATGGTATGACATGATGAACAATCCGCTGCCCGCAACGGTCCAGGGATCGGACAATTATGGCGGGAGCCAGGCGAACTACCATATATCGGTAAAAGAAACCTCATGTCGATTTGAATTAGTGCTGCAATCCGAACTGAGCTACTATTTTGATTACAATCTGAAGACTGGTAAGATATTGGTTAACTTACCGCGCGCAGATTAATTGTTATTCGAAGAAGGGTTAAGGATCACCTCGAGAATATTGCTATATCGAAAAGACCTACCTGGTGATGACGATAGTGTTATAGTGTGAGAAGCAGTGAAAGATTGTAGGGATTTTTAGTTTGTATTTGGATTAACGGCATGGAGAAAACAAAATGGTGAAGCAGCAATCTGGTTTTACATTAATCGAACTCATCTCAGTTATTGTTATTCTTGGTATACTGGCAGCCACTGCTATACCGAGATTTGTGGACTTATCCACAGCGGCTGAAGAAGCAAGCGTCAAGGGGATAGCTGGTTCGTTGGGTGCCGCATCGGCATTGAATCATGCCAATAACGTTGCTGACGATGCCGGCCTGACAATCACCACGGCACTGGTCCTGGTAAACACCTGCGACGATGTGGCCGGTTTGCTGGACGGTGGATTGGATGCCGGCTACGTAATTGCGACTACTGCAATAGCACCGGAAGGTACTGCAGTATCCTGTACCGTCTCTTACGATTCGAACGGCAATTCAACATACGATGTTGCAGATACGCCTGATGCTACGTTTACGGGTTTTGCGGTAACACCGTGAGTATAATTCAGCCGTGATTGGTCAACAAAAGTGGCTGAAAAGAATACCGGCTTTTCGCTCATAGAGCTTATAACCGTACTGATTATCGCTTCAATTATTTTCGTCTTTGTCGGTGGAAATATTGGCCAGCAAGGATTGGAACTGCAAACGACCCGCGACGATATCGTCGCGGGTCTGTTTTATGCACAACAAGTCGCGATGGCTCGTCAGAATACTGCAAACCCTGTTCAATTCATATCCGATGCGACGCCAGCAATAGACGTACAGGAAAATGGTACGAGTATCAATGGCGATGCTTATCCCCTTACTTTACCTGTTGGGTTTACGCTCACTCCTGTAGTTCTTGATTACGACAAGCTAGGCAGAACATCAGCTGCCACACTCACTTTGAGCGGATCTGGAACCAGCATGAATATTTCAATTGAGTCCAGTGGATATGTACACTGAAACCAACACTGCAAGCAGTGCACAGAATGCATCACCTGGTGCGTTCAAACACCGTTCGCATCAACAGTCCGGAGTTACCCTGATAGAACTGGTGGTGTTTATAGTAGTAGTCAGCATTGCGCTCGGTACATTATTCTCGGTGTTTAAAGATTCAATTATCAATAGTGTGGATCCAATGATCAGGGTACGAGCACTGGAGTGTGCCCAGGCAAAACTGGATGAAGTTATCGCACGCAAGTTTGATGAGAATACACCAACCGGTGGAGTGCCAGCATGTGGCAGTGCAGAGATAGGAGCGACCGTGTGCGCGGGAATAGCTGCAGATGCTGCATTTGATGATATCGGGGACTACAACGGACAAAATTTTGTGGATGGCGACTGCAATGTTAGTGTTTCTGTGGTGGGAGAGGGAACCGATCTGGGGTTAGCAGACGATGCCAACCTGGTTCGTCGGGTTACGGTAACTTCCACTATGGTCGATGGGAATACTATTAGGCTGAGTGCGTATCGTACCAATTTCTGACTGGTTTAGTCAGATTGGTAGATGTGGAATTGAAGCAGTGTGCAGATTTGAAAGTTGAGTGCAAATATGAATCACAGGATTGAACTCACAAAGATGCAATCCGGATTTACATTGATCGAGGTGATTACGGTAGTCGTGATTCTTTCTATCGTCACCGTGATTGGTGCCAATTTTGTAGCGATCAGTGTTGATAGTTATGATCGTGTTCAGCAACGAAGCAAATTGATTAATCGCGGCCGCCAGGCTGTGGAGCGGATCACGCGTCAGCTACGAGCGGCATTGCCGAACAGTTTGCGACTCAGTAATGATGCCAGCGGATTGTGTATTGAGTTCATCCCTGTAATAGGTGGCGGCAATTACCTTGGGCCGGATTACGACCTGAATGGCATAGCGGATCAGGAAGAACTGCCGGATAGTAATAATGGTGCCTTGCCTGGAGCAGCCTACTCGGTGATCACTGCACCATTCGATCTGAATATTGGTACAGCTCAACATATCAGTGTAGGTGCGATGTCAGCCACTGAAGTGTATACCGCTGCAAATACTTCATCCCTTGAAGGAATAGGGGGCATTGGCGCGACGGGAATTGTCAGTGTGCCATTGAATGGTGCGCACCGTTTTATTCGAAATTCCATCAACAAGCGATTTTTTGTGCTCGATGATCCGGGTCGTTTTTGTGTTACCGGTAGTCAGTTGTTTTATTACGATAATTACGTTATGCCAACTGATGGACTGTCGGATATCGCTAACGGTCAGCCAGCGGGCGCGACGGCTTCACTTCTGGCTGACAATATCGGTGACCTCACAGGTATTACACCATTTCAGCTTTCAACAGCAACCCAGGACCGCAATGCTGTGGTGAACATAACACTGCCATTTAGTAGTCGGGATGGAAACGAGACAGTTGAACTGAAACAATCGGTGATGATTAGAAATGTACCCTGATACCCAATTGAAGATGTACACGGCTGAATCTGGTCAGCGGGGTTTTCTGATGCCGTTAGCGATATTTATACTTGTCGCGCTGGGATTTTTTGCGATCACCATATCACGGGTGACCGGACAGACAGCCATCGCAACCGCTCAGGAAGAAATTTCCGTTGCTTCATTTTACGCGGCAGAGAGTGGGGCTCAATTCGGTATGAATCAGTTGTTTTATGACACTGGATCGACCATTAGTCGGGTTTCCGTTGACGCAAACTGTACCGCGGTGAACGGTAGTAATCTGATGTTTACAGCCAGCGGGCTTGGTGGTTGTTCCGCTGCCATTACTTGCACTCGCAGTGTGGATGCAGCTAACACCACCAGTTATTACCGTATTCAGAGTCAGTCCGGCTGTGGTTCAGGGGTTGTCTCTGCGCAACGTACTGTAGAAGTGTCGGCGTATATGAAATGAAAATTAACTACACATCAGCTTCCTGCCAGAAAAAGAGGGCAGGTTACATGCTAAAACTGATAATTGGCCTGTCGATTTTGCTGACAGGTACTCATGTGCTGGCAGATACCTACTCGGATTTCTTCGGAGCCGCGAGTTACAACAACCAGGACGGTAGCAACAATTGGGCGACTGATTGGGTAGAATCCAATGATGATGGTTTACCAGCTAGTGGTGATATTCAGATTATTACCGGTGAACTGAGACTGCAAAATAATAATGTTCGAATCGCACGTGCAGTCGATCTATCTGGTTATGATGTGGCTACCCTTACGTTTGATTATAGAGAAGTTGGATTTGATGATAACCGGGATGAAATAAGAGTAGAAGTCAGATCTGGTGGTGGTTGGACCCGGCTCGCGCGTTACCGGGGGCGGAATGTGAATAATGGCTCAGCATCCCTGGCGATTCCAGCGGTCAATCTTGCAGTGAATACAGAAATTCGTTTTAGATCGGGAAATAGGACGGGTAGCAGTGATCGGTTTTACATTGATAATGTGACGATTGATGCACAAATGACCATTCCAGTTGGTGATTACGCCGATTTTTTTAATGTTGTAGCTTACACTAACCAGGATGGCACCCTGAACTGGTCGGCTGACTGGAGAGAGTCAGGTGACGATGGGTTGCCTGCAAGTGGTGACATTCGCATAAATGCAGGTGAGTTAAGACTGCAGAATAACAACCGAATCATAACACGACAACTGGATTTGAGTGGTTTTGCCACGGCAACTCTGAGTTTCGATTACCGAGAGGTTGGGTATGATGATAACCGGGATGAAACACGTGTAGAAATCAGATCTGGCGGTGGTGGTTGGACCCGGATTGTTCGGTATCGAGGGAGGAATGTAAATAATGGATCCGCTTCCTTTGTGCTGCCGTCGGCGAACCTGGCAGCGAATACCGAAATTCGTATGCGAACCGGAAAACGCACCGGTAACAATGATCAGTTCTTTGTTGATAATTTTATTGTGAATGTTACCCAGGCGGTTGCATCGGTTCCAGACCATTTTGATATTATGCTGACATCCGGCACCTTCGGGATTAACTGTGTGGCGCATCAGGTCAAGATAACGGCACACGATGCCAGTCACAACCCGTTTGCAACTTATGTTGGGCAGATTCAACTGGCAACATCAACTGGTGCCGGGGACTGGACCGATGGTGGTCTGGGCAACAATGGCGTACTCGTGAATGGCATCGCTGGGGATGGTATTGCCACCTACCAGTATGCTATTGGTGACAACGGGGAAGCTGATTTCTATCTGGATTACAGCACCGGAGCCAGTAATATTGTCGGCATTAATGTGAACGACACCACGGATGTGCTGATTGTTGATGATAGTATCGAAACCATCCAGTTCGCGCCGACCGGTTTTACCCTGACGCAGAATCCGCTCAGTAACCCGCCGCCAAATCCGATTAATGATCCGGTGACTACCCAGGTTGCAGGAACCGGTTTCAATGTTTCTCTGGCCGCTTACGGACAGACTCCCACCGACGCAAATTGCGGTATTATCGAAGCCTATACAGGGAATCATGAATTGCATTTTTGGGTGACTTACAACGATCCGGCGACTGGTACGGTGACTCCCACGATCGATGCTCAGAGTGCTTTGAACCAGGAATGTTCTGTGCCGGGTCCACCCGACTGTAATCTGGCAGCGAATAAGCAGACGGTTACCTTTACGAACGGGCAGGCCAGCATTACAGCGAAATACAAAGACACCGGCAGAATTGCGATAAATGTCAAGGACGATGATTTCCAGGCAACGAATGCCCACACGATTCCCGGAGCGACCGGACCCTTCGTCGTACAACCAGCTGAATTCGCCATCACGACCATAGAAACCGGCGCGGCGGTTGCCAATCCGGGAACGACCAGTGCAGGGAGCGGCTTTGTAGCTGCTGACGAGGCGTATCATGTGGTGGTGGAAGTCAGGGATGCAGAAGGCAGCCTGGTCCCCAACTACGGTAATGAAACTGTACCGGAGAGTGTTCGCCTGCTGCTGGCAAACCTGGTCTATCCGGCCGGGGGCAATTTAGGCAGCCTCACCAATGCGACCGGATTTGCACCCACGGCGACCAACGGTGAATTTGAAAACAGCACCGTTTCCTGGAATGAGGTGGGTACCGTGACGCTGCGCGCGGGTATTGGCGATGGGGATTACCTGGGTTCCGGGGATGTAACCGGTGCGATGACGGGTAATGTTGGCCGGTTTTATCCTGGTGACTTTAACCTGGCCAGTGCCACGGTAACGAATAGCTGTGCTGCCGGTAGTTTCAGCTATATGTCACATACAGCGATTAGTGTGAACTACTCCTTGCAGGCCCGAGGCCTGAATGGCGGGATAGTTACAAATTACGACAATACCACCCTGGGATATACCATCGCATTACCCAGCTATCATGCCGAGAACAACAACGATGGCACAGATCTGGCGGCTCGACTTTCGATCGCTTCGGGCCAATGGAATAACGGCATCCTGACGATTGCTGATCTGAACAGCAGCTTTAACCGGGCGGGGAGTCCGGATGGTCCCTTCAGCAATCTTCAATTGGGATTACAGATTACTGATCCTGACGGAGCAGATTTCAGTCTGCTGGATTTTAAACCTGCAGCCAGCAACAATTGTGTCGTTGACGGTGATTGTGTCGGGGTGGCAATCGGAGCCACACTGAATACCAGATTCGGACGTATGCATTTGCTGGATGCGTTCGGGCCTGAATTAGCCGCAATTCCCATGGCCTGGCAGACTGAATATTGGGATGGCGCAAGTTTCATTGATAACACGGACGATCACTGCACACAGCTTGCTATCAGTGACGTCAGCTTCACCGGGGCTTCCAGCACCGTTGATGCAGCGGCGGATACCATCACCGTAACCATTGGCGGCATATCCTCCATCTTCGACTTTGCAGATCCCAACGGCGCCAGCGATTGCCTTACTGCTCTGAATATCGGGTTTTGTGATGGCAGGGCAGGGATACAATATGGTGCCCCGGGTACCGTAATAAGCTATCCAATCAGTGTAGACCTGACCAATTTACCGTATTTGCGATTTGACTGGGATCAGGACGGTAATTATAACGATGTCAGCCATCCTGTGGTAAATGTCAATTTTCAGAGCTATCGGGGTCATGACCGGGTGATCAACTGGCAGGAAATTTTGCGATAGGCAGGCGCTGTGCAGAGTGAATTTTCAGCACAAATGGTATTTACTTTAGTTTCTCTGATTTTTCGTTTAACATGTTGATATTAAATATGTTTTTCATGCGATTTTGGAGGGGATTACCGTTTCAGTATTTGATCGGTTTTTAAGCAAGTCCGCGATGAGCGGTTTACTCGGTATCGAGTTTAGCGCCGGGGGCATTGCCGTTGCCCACGTCAATTATTCGGATCGCGGTCATCCGGTCCTGCAATCTTGCCGATTTTTAGCTGGCGAGGAGAACACCCCGCCACCATTGAGTCAGTACATTGATGAGCAGGGACTGAAAGGAATGACCTGCAACGTCGTCATTCCGAGTAGCAGTTACAGCCTGCTGCTGTCGGAAGCGCCCAATGTAGAAGATACTGAATTAGCGGATGCGATGCGCTGGAAGGTCAAGGACTTGATTGATTTTCCAATTGAAGAAGCAATTCTTGATGTATTTCGATTGCCTGAAGATGCCAGCCGCGGCAGTACGCAGATGGTCTATGTCGTGGTGACAAGAAAATCCCTCATCGAGGAAATGATTACACTATTGCAAGCAACCGGTGTGAAGCTTGAATCCATAGATATTATTGAATTGGCACTGCGCAATCTGAGCCTTCTGTGCCCGGATGATCCAAGCGGTTTAGCCATTGTTCAGCTCTCGATGGGTACCGGTAATCTGAATGTTATCAGAGGCAAACAGCTTTATTTGAGTAGGCGGTTTGACATTGATTTTGGTGGTGGATTAATGGATTCACTACCGGCAAACTCTCTTGCACTTGAGCTACAACGGTCCCTGGATTACTACGAACGCCAGATGGACCAGGAACCGCCAGCCAATATCTATATTTGCGGTGAAGGGGTAAGTGCGGACAAGGTAACCGAAGCGATGCGGGCAAATCTGGTTGGAAACCTGAAGGTGCTGCCACTTGGTGAATTAGTGGATTTACCGGAAGGTGCCGATGAATTGGCACTGACGAATTGTATCGGTGCCATTGGCGCAGCACTTCGCGAGCAGAAAGCGGCATGAAAACACTGCAGCAGGTAAACCTGTTCCGCCCTGAATTACGCCCGGAAGCGGAGGTTTTTTCTTTTTACACAATGCTGGGTGCATGGGGAGCGATATTGCTTTTTTTTGCATCGCTCCAGTTGTGGGGTTGGTATCAAACTCAAAATACCCGGCAGAGTATGACAAATCTGGAGCAGCATCAGGTTAACGTGCTGCAGCAGTTGACCGCAATGCGGAATTCAAAGCCAACGAATCGAAATGAGCAGCTGGACAGTAATATAAAAAAATTTCAGACTGATATAGCCAGGCGTCGTCAGATACTTCAGCTGATGCAGGGACAGAAGCTTGGCAATGCCACTGGATTTTCAGATTTTCTGGTAAGTCTGTCCCGACAGGCAATGACCGGTGTATCGTTGGAACACATCGGTTTGCTGCAGGGTGGGAGTTATGTTGAGTTGTCCGGCCGGACTTATCGGGCGGATCTGGTTCCCGGTTATCTGCAACGGTTGCGTACAGAAGACAGCTTCAGGAACACCCGTTTTGGTGAGATGTCAATTGAACAGATCGAAGGCGGCCAGAGAGCGTCCCCACTCAGGTTCAGGTTTGGCAAAGGTGCAATAGACGGGTCATGAATAAGTGGCTTTCCATACTGCAGATGAAAGTCGATGCGCTGGCATTACGCGAACGCGTATTGATATTTCTTACCGGCGCAGCCCTGTTGTTTCTGGTCTGGGACCTGTTGATGTTCTCGCCGCAGGAATCGACCAGAGAGGGGTTAAATCAGCAACTGCTGGTACTGCAGCAGAAAATCGATGCGCAGGCTCAGGAAGCGAAGACATTGGCCAGACTGGTAACCACCGGGTCTGATTTTGGCAAAATGCAGCAATTGGCAGAGCTGGAGAGTGAGAGTGCCACGTTGGACAACACCGTTTCAATGCTCAAAATGGCTTTGATTTCAGCGGATGACCTGCTGTCGGTTCTCGAAGATGTACTGCAGCACAGCAATAAACTGACGATCAAACATATCGAAGCATTATCGCCCAGAGAGATTAAACTCAACCTGGTTAACAATTCAGGTGAGGCAGCAACAACCGGCATTATGAGCCATACTGTGGTGTTAACGCTTGAGGGTAGCTATTTCGATCTATTAAGCTATCTGAAGGGACTTGAGGAACTACCCTGGTCTTTATACTGGGACAGTTTGAACTACAGGGTTTCCCGTTATCCATTCGGCATTATCGAGCTGAAAGTCTCGACGCTGACTATGGAGGATACCGTGCATGCAGACTAGTCACTTACTTCAAGCCGGTGTTCTGTGGCTGGCGGTATCTGTTAGTATGATTGCAGCTGGAGAGCGGTCAAATGATCTGGTGGATCCGACGCGGCCTTTGGGTATCCTGTCAAGCACGCGGGAGGTAGAATCTGATTTGGTACTTACTTCGGTCTTGATAGGCAAGGACAGCCGGGTAGCGATAATCAACGGTGAACGCGTGTTTGTAAACCAGATGATAGATGGTGCTGAGGTGGTGAGCATTCAGCCAGGGCGAGTTATTTTGCGCAGAGGTAACAGCAGCGAGGAACTGAAAGTACATCAAGACAACTTTAAGCGTCCCGCTAACCTACAACCAGAGAATAAGTTGAAAATGTGATGAAATTCACCGGGAACACGGAAATCCTGAGATTGTTTGGCTTGTGCACCATACTTATGATGTTGGTAAGTTGTGCCCATCAGGGAAAACCAACCGCAGCTGAGCGGGCGATCGATAAGGTCATTGCTGAGGAAAATATTAATGGTAGTGAATCCGGGGTACCCGATGCGGTAAGTGCCGCATTACTTGCGCCATCGTTGCAAAGTCAGAATCCCAGTGACACGTCTGTCAAAGGCGGCGCTGGTCGCTTCGATGTTTCAGTCAAAGACATGTCTGCCAAAGACTTTTTTTTCGGGCTGGTTGAGGGTACAGATTACAATATTGTTGTCCAGCCGGACGTGACTGGAACAATTAGTCTCGATCTTACTGACGTTACGATCGAAGAAGTACTCGAAGTTGTGAGGGATGTTTATGGCTATGAATTTAAACTTCGCAAGGGCATTTTTACGGTCCTTCCAAGAGAGCTGCACACACAAATATTTCATATCAATTACCTGGATGTAAATCGAATCGGTGTGTCGGATACCAGTGTTCAGATTGGGAAAATTGAGAGTAGAAATAGTCAATCTACCAATCATAATCAGGCAAGGGGTGGCACAACCGATAGTTCTGGCAGCCTGTTGGGATTGATGGAAGACAAGCAACAGGGATCAAATGTTGGCACTACTCCTGGAACGCGCATCCTGACGCTTAGTAAAACTAATTTCTGGTCTGATATTCATCGAGCGATTGTAGCTATTATCGGTGGTGAACGGGAAGATCGTATGGTGCTGGTAACACCGCAAGCGGGAATGGTGGTGGTAAAAGCGCTGCCAAAGGAATTGAACGCGGTTCGGGAATTCCTTGAAAGATCCGAGCTTAGTGTCAAGCGCCAGGTAATTCTGGAGGCAAAAATTCTGGAAGTACGTCTGAATGACAATTTTGAAGCAGGAATTAACTGGTCTGCAATCGGCGGTCAACTAATCAATTTTAAAAATGTATCGCTTTTCGATTCGTCGATCAGTATAACCGAGGCGACCGAAAACGATTCTCTGTTTTCATCTATTATTTCAGTACAGAATATAAGTACATTATTGAAATTACTCGAGACTCAAGGGAACGTGCAGGTACTCTCCAGTCCCCGTATCTCAACTGTGAATAACCAGAAAGCGGTTATTCGGGTGGGGTCGGATGAGTTCTTCGTGACAGGTATTACCGATAACACAACGTCCAATGCCTCCGCTACGACATCTTCTCCTACCATTGAGCTCGATTCTTTCTTTAGTGGTATTGCCCTGGATGTGACCCCGCAGATTTCAGAGAATGGCGATGTGATCCTGCACATTCATCCGGTCATTACCGAGGTCACCGATCAGCAGAAAGTTTTGGTATTAGGTAATGAAACCTTCTCGCTGCCGTTGGCGCTTCGAGATATACGCGAAACGGATACTATTGTCTGGGCGAAAAATGGACAGGTTGTTGTGCTGGGCGGTCTGATGCTTGAGGGCGTTCGTGAAACAGACGGAAAGCGACCAGTCCTTGGCAGTATCCCGCTGGTGAGGTCATTATTTAAATCTCGCGAACGTCACAAATCAAAAACCGAATTGGTGATCCTGTTACAACCGATTGTTGCGGATGATGGGAGCTGGAGCAAAAACGTTGATCAGAGCCGCGACCGTATTCGAAGTCTGGGTGATGAGTATCGCCAATTGTTTAAACGCAAGACCGGTTCGCAAGAATAAGCCTTGCTGTTGCCATCTGTTTTGGATCACTGTCGTGAACAATGTTGGTCGGGATTTCTGAATGTACATTAGCTATTTTCGGCTCAATGAGAAACCATTTTCGCTCACACCTGACACGCAATTTTATTTCAATACCCAGAGTCACCTGGATGCGTTAAATACCCTGTTAATGGCGTTACGTAATGGTGAAGGGTTTATCAAGATTGTGGGAGAAGTTGGCACGGGGAAGACAATTCTCTGTCGCAAGTTATTGTCCTCGCTGGATTCGAGCTATTGTGCTGCCTATATACCCAATCCTTACTTGCGCCCCGATGAGCTCAAAGTTCTGGTGGCTGAAGAACTGCAGGTTCCAGGCATAGCCAAAATACCTACTCACCAGTTGATCCCATCGATCAGCCGTCATCTGATTGACCTCGCGACTGAGGGAAAGAAGGCGGTACTGGTTATTGATGAGGCACAATCAATGCCCCGTGAAACCATTGAATCACTGCGCTTGCTTACTAACCTGGAAACTGAAAAACAGAAGCTGCTACAGGTAGTTTTATTCGGCCAGCCTGAACTGGACAAATTGTTAAACCGGGCGGACTTGCGGCAATTGAAACAAAGAATCATGTTTGCAGAATATCTGAAACCATTTGATTACAGGAATATTGGCCACTATGTTGATTTCCGTCTTGCTTCGGCGGGTTATGATGGTCCCCGACTCTTCACACCGGATGCATTGCGATTACTCAACAGTGCATCAGGTGGAGTACCGCGCCTCATTAATATCCTCTGCCATAAGGCTCTGCTATGTGCATTTGGCAGGGGAGACAGTCCGGTAACTTCCTATCATCTTGCCAAAGCAGTTGACGACACACCCGAGAGTCTGCTGCTGGGTCGGTTAGCGGTGCTGGTGCACCGGCTCTATAAGCCCATACTTGGATTATTGCTGCTTCTGGTATTAGGCACAGCCTATTTCACCGGCTATTTCGGCGAATTGCTGTGAGCTTGCTCAATGAGATGTTGCGAAATCTTGATCGCCGTCAGCAAGCACCTGGCCCTGATGGTGAACTCACGGTTGAAAACCGGGTCGCTGTGCGAACCAGCCGTGTTTCTGTCTGGGTAATTACGGTTATTCTGGCAGCCGTATTCGGCGGGGGGTTGCTGGTCAATCGATATCAGTTATTTGATCAGGGTGGATTGACGAGATCGAATTCACGCATGCTCTCTGATCCAGTTGCAGTAGTTGCATCGAACGCGGGCGCAGATCCAGGAGTCGGTTCTGAACAGGCAAGTCCCATCGATGTTCCTGAAGTCGGGATTGTCAGCCCCGAACAACCTGAACGTGAAGTGAATTTGACGAACAAGACCGCCGGACAGGCGGGCACAGATTCTGCGAACATCGAACCAGCACCCTCATCGCAACAGCCACTTGAGCAAAAATGGCCATTGCCCGCGGAATCGATTCTGTCCAGTGAGCCGCTGCCACAATCTTTAAGTGATAACTTGCAACAGACAGCAGCGGAAACTGACCCGTCCGGAAAGACGGTCGGTAAGGTTGCACCGGTAAGTGACGATGCCCGCCCTGGAGCCGAGGTCATACTACAGCAACCTGCCGATTTCTATACGGTCCAGATTATGGCTATGCTGGAAAAAAACAAGATCCTGAAGTATGCAGAACAGGTTAACCTGCATAACCCGCTTTATGCAAAGACCCATAGTAAAGGTCAGATATGGTATGTTTTGTTACTCGGCATCTACGCGGATCGCCCCTCTGCAGTAACAGCTATGGATGAATGGACCAAATCCAGAATGTTGTCGATAAAACCCTGGATCAGGCCGCTGGGACCCCTGCAGGATATGATCGTGCAGGAGGACTCGTTGGATGGCAGGGAAGTCGTCGCTCGCGACGATCTGGAAAACGGTCATGAGATAGAGATTCAAAAGCTTCTCAGGGAAGCCGAATCTGCCTTGTTACGGGAGCGGTTAAGCTCTCCGGACGAAGATAATGCCTATGATCGATATCAGGCCATCCTGGCTCTGGTACCTGATCATCCGTTGGCGCTGGCTGGTATCGATCGGATTGTATCGACCTATCTGAAGCTAGCCAGAAAGTATATTGCTTCCGGAAACCTCACGCGTGCCGGAAAGCTGGTTGTAAGGGCAGAAGCAGTAGGCGGCGGGCAGCGATCTGCCATCGAAGCGATCAAAGAGCAATTGAAAGGATTGATCGGACAAGCGCATTCACCCGAGTTGATTATCGCAGATC